>CATIQX010000023.1 GCA_949531795.1 Cryomorphaceae bacterium
AATTAACCTTTCGGAACTATATCCAGTCTACTTTGAATACATTGAAAAAGCAAAAGGGTACATAAATACTAGAGGAAAAACACATTTAGGAGAAGGTTCTGAAACAAATGCAGTACAAAGAATGATGGATTGGTACGGAATTGTGCCTGCAGAGGCTTATCATGGAAAACCAAGCAATCAACCTTACTACAATCATGAAAAAATGTTTGGCGAATTTGAAGCTTATTTAAAAAACTGTAAACAAATCAATTTTTGGGATGAAACTGCAATTATTTCCAATATCAAATCAATACTGAACTATTACATGGGACCACCTCCTACTTCATTTAAGTATAATGGAAAAACTTATACTCCAAAATCATTTTTGAAAAATGTAACAAAACTTAAGCCAAACGACTATGTTGATTTTATGAGCTTAATGCAAAAGCCATATTGGAGCCAAGAAGAATATAAAGTACCCGATAATTGGTGGAAAAGTGATTCTTACTACAATGTACCATTAGATGAGTTTATGTTTGTTATAAAAAATGCTATTGAAAATGGCTATTCCATTTCTATTGGTGGTGACGTTTCTGAAAGTGGTTATTCATCTAATTATGATGTAGCAATGATTCCTTCTTATGATATTCCTTCAGAATTTATTGATGAAAATGCACGTCAATTCCGTTTCTCTAACGGAACAACAACTGACGACCATGCTATACATCTAATCGGTTATAAAGTTGATGAAATAGGAGATTGGTGGTTTTTAATAAAGGATAGTGGTTCAGGTGCCAGAAATGGAAATTTCCCTGGATACTACTTTTATCATGAAGATTTTGTAAAATTAAAAATGATGACTTTTACAATTCACAAAGATGCAGTGAAGACAACTTTAGATAAATTTAATAAATAAACTGAACACATAAGAGTAATCACCTTGTTTAATTATTATACTGACAATTAACATTATTTTTGCTGGATGAAAAAAATACTTTTACTAATTTTAATTCCGATTTTTGGCTTTAGCCAAAATATTAATGACCTATTTTCTGAAAAAGGTGAAATTTATTTTTCTTTCCAGTATAAAAATAAGCTTCAGTTAAATATGATTTCTAACATCGTCTCTATCGATCACAAAACAAATGCTGACCTGGCTTATGCTTATGCTAATCAAATTGAGTTTTTAGAATTTTCAGCATTAGAAATTGAATACAAAATCATAAAAAAAGAAAACGTTAAATACATGCAAAAAAGTAAAAATAATTGGGACTTCTACCCTACTTACCAGCAGTATACAGATATGATGTCAGCATTTGCAGACTCTTTCCCAAACATCTGTAAATTACACAATTTAGGCACATTAAACTCAGGCCGAAAAATACTAATTGTACAGATTTCTAACAACATTGGAATAAAAGAAAACGAGCCTTCTTTTTTATACACTTCATCTATGCACGGAGATGAGTTAGCAGGTTATATTTTAAGTCTACGCTTAATTGACCATATTCTTAATGGCTATGAAAACAACCTACAATTAACAGAATTAGTTGATAATATTGATATTTGGATAAACCCTCTAGCCAACCCTGATGGAGCATATGCTGGAGGAAATCAAGATGTGTGGTCAGCAACACGTTATAATGCTAATTGGGTAGATTTAAATAGAAACTATCCTGATCCTGAAGATGGTCCTCATCCTGATGGAAATTCTTATCAAAATGAAACAAATATATTTATGGGACTTTCTGATACAATAAATTTTTCAATTTCTGCAAATATGCATGGTGGAGCTGAAGTTGCTAACTACCCATGGGATACTTGGAGTACATTAGCTGCAGATGATAACTGGTGGCAATATGTGTCTCAAGAATATGCAGATAGTTGCCAAGTCAATAGTGGAAATGGATATTTCAATTACCTGAATGATGGAATTACTAATGGAAATGATTGGTATGAAGTAGATGGAGGTAGACAAGATTATATGAATTACTTTAAATATTGCCGTGAGTTTACTTTAGAACTTTCAGATAATAAAACTCCAAACCCAAATGATCTACCCTATTTATGGGATGCAAACTACCCTTCACTTATAAACTATATGCAACAGACTTTATTTGGGTTAAGAGGTATTGTAACAGATAGCATTACAGGAAATCCATTAAAAGCAAAAGTTGAAATACTATCTCATGATATAGATAGTTCTCATGTATATTCTAATACACCAATAGGAAATTACCACAGACATTTATATCAAGGAAATTACAACATAACTTTTAGTAAAAATGGATATTATCCGAAAACAATAAATGCAAGTGTTTTGAATAACAATATTACTATTAAGGATGTTCAATTGGTACCATTAAGCACTGCACAATTTGGAGAAATAAACAATTTAAAAAATACAACTACAACATTTGACTTATTAGGAAGACCCAGTAATAAAAAAAGCAATATCCAAATTATCAAAACAAAAAAAGGTGAAGTCACTAAGCAAATTAAAATACAATAAATGAATATAGCTTTCGTATTATATGATGGAGAATGTAATTTTTGCAACAAATGGATATGCTTTATTAAGAATAAATTAAAAAAGAATGAAATATCATTTATTGCTTTTAATTCATTTGAAGGTGCAAAAACAATTAAAAAATTTAAATTAAAAAATCAAAACTCAGTTGCTTATATTCAAAATGATATTGTTTTTTTCAAATCTAGAGCTGTTTTAAAGATTTGTAAACAATTAAAATTTCCATATCATTTACTTCAAGTTTCAAAAATCATACCTACCTTTCTACTTGATTTTGCTTATGATTTTATTGCAAAAAGAAGACTAAAATTAACCTCAAAAAAACAATGTTGTAATGGCTAATAATGTATTTGGAGAACCTTTGATTAGTTGCAGTAAAAGCCCATTAACAGGATACTTTCGAGATGGTTGTTGCAATACTGACGAATCTGATTTAGGACTACACACTATATGTGTAATTGCCTGTGAAAAATTTTTACAATTCTCATACGAAGTTGGTAATGATTTATCTACACCAATTCCACAGTTTGGTTTTTCTGGAATAAAGCCAGGTGATAAATGGTGCTTGTGTGCTTTGCGTTGGAAAGAAGCCTTACAAAATAATTGTGCCCCAAAAGTTGTATTGGAAGCAACGCACGAAAAAACGTTAGAAGTAGTCCAATTAAAAGATCTTATAAAACATGCTTTCAGATAAATCTATGTATGATGTTGTTATACTTACCGAACACCGATTTGTAAATCCTAAAAAAACAGATTGGTATATTAACCAAGTAATTTTAGAAGATAAAATACTAGAGACAGCACTTAAAAAAAAAGGATTACGTGTTACTAAAAGAGATTGGGCAGACAAAAACTTTGACTGGAAAACCACCAAATACGCTATTTTTCGAACCACATGGGACTATTTTGAACGATTTAATGAGTTTTTTATTTGGTTAGAAATCACAAAAAATAAAACTACTTTTATAAATTCTGAGGATGCAATTAATTGGAATATTGACAAACACTATTTACAAGATTTAGCAAAAAAAGATATCAATATTGCTCCAACTCTATTTGTAGAAAAAGGAGATAATGTAACTTTAGAACAACTCTTTAAAAAAACTAACTGGCAGGAAGTAGTAATAAAGCCAGCTATTTCAGGGGCAGCAAGGCATACCTATCGAGCTAACATTAATAATTATCAAGAAGTGCAAAACATTTTTAATGAATTAATAAAAGTAGAATGTATGCTCTTCCAAAAATTTTTGAAAAATATTACCCTCCTTGGAGAAATATCTTTAATAATGATTGGAGGTAAATACACTCATGCAGTTAAAAAAACATCAAAAAAAGGTGATTTTAGAGTGCAAGATGATCATGGGGGAAAAGTAGAAAAATATAAACCCACCGAAGCTGAAATTACATTTGCAGAAAACTGCTTAGAAGCTAGCCCTTTTAAACCCATATATGCTAGAGTGGATATAGTTTATGACAATAATAACATTATCTCTTTAAGTGAATTAGAGCTTATTGAACCTGAATTATGGTTTAGGAATAATCCTATAAGTGCAAATCTTTTAGCTGAAGAGATCTTTAATCTAATATCTTCCAAATAGTACCTAGAACTCCTGCTACAGCAATTAATGATTTAAAAAAAGAGGACCAAAACTTTAGTCCTCTTATTTTTTGATTTAAAGCTATCAATAATGAAATACAAATTGTTATAGCACTAAAGCTATATAAATTCATTATTTAACTGATAGTAAAAAAACATCTAAAACAATTTCATCTAAAATAAGCTTATCACCTAGATTTTCAAAAAAGTTTCCTGAGTTATATTTAATATCCCACTTAGTTCTATCAATTTTGATATTAGCAGTTGCTGTAAAATTAAGACCGTTTAATGTTACAACTGCAGGGAAATTTATTGAATGAGTAATACCTTTAATTGTTAAGTCAGCTGTAATATAATAATCATTACCATCTCTTTTTTTAGCACTTGTAATTATAACTAGTGCAGAAGGAAATTCCGCTACATTAAAAAAATCTTCATTCTTTAAATGTCCATCCAACTTTTTATTATAAGCCTCAGACATATCAGTGGTTGCTAATGATTGCATATCAATACTAAACTGACCACCAACTAAGGTTCCATGATCAATATTTAAAGCACCCTTAAGAATATTTACCGTCCCTTCATGATTAGATGAAATTTTAGAACCAATCCAATTTATAGTTGAATTCTTAGTATTCACACTAACATTATCAATATGTGGTTTAGTTGCAAAACTAAAAGTTGTCGCTATTGCTAGTGCAATTGTAAAAAGTATTTTTTTCATGTTTTTATTATTTAATTTATTGATCAAAAATACATATTTTTACTTCATAAAACACAATTATGGTTGAGATTAAAAAGTTTCGTTTTAAAGATGAAAATCTAATGAAAAAAGCACATAAAATAAGACATGAAGTCTTTGTTATTGGACAAAATTGTCCAGAAGAATTAGAGTGGGAATTTGAAGAGGAATCTACTCACTTTCTGTTAATAGAAGACAATATACCTATAGCAACTGCAAGACATAGAAAAACAGATAATGGCTTTAAGCTTGAACGCTTTGCAGTACTCTCACAAGCTAGAGGGAAAGGGATTGGCATGCTAATCTTAAAAGCAATTTTGGAAGACATAAAAGAGAGTAAATCATTAAAATACATGCATGCTCAAGAGCAAGTTACAACTTTTTATGAAAAAGTTGGTTTTAAAAAATCAGGTGATCTATTTGAAGAAGCTGGAATTATGCACTATAAAATGGAATATAAAGCTTAATATGTTACTTTAGAAGTCCAATTGTAAGTATCAACAATACTACCTTTTTGGATTGCTTGTAGTTGCTGCTTTAATTTCAAAGCAAAAGAATCAGCCTTCTCTTTAATAACCATCCTATCATCACGAAAAGTAATTGAATTGATTGGATTAACTGCAACAGCAGTTCCAGTACCAAACACTTCATTAAGTATTCCACTATTAAAAGCTTCAATCACTTCTGTAATCAGAATCCTTCTTTCTTCAACCTTAATTCCATTATCTTTTGCTAAAGTAATAATACTATTTCTAGTAATACCTCCTAAAATACTATCCGAAAGTGCAGGTGTAACTAAAACATCACCTATTCTAAACCAAATATTCATGGTTCCTGATTCCTCAATATATTTATGTTCTTTCGCATCAGTCCAGATTAATTGCTGAAAACCTTTTGCATTTGCTTGTTTTGTAGGGTAAAATGAAGCTGCATAATTTCCTGCTGCTTTTGCATATCCAACACCTCCTTGTGGAGCTCTAGTATAATGCTCCTCAATTACTACATTCATTTCCCCTGCATAATAATTTATTGTTGGAGAAGTAATAATAATAAATGTATACTCTTCTGAAGCGGAAGCTTTCACACACTCACTTGATGCGAAAATAAAAGGACGAATGTATAATGAATAACCTTGATCTGCTTTACACCATTCGCTATCTATTTTTAATAAACTATCTAAACCATTCATAAAGACACTCTCATCAATTAAGGGTATAGACAAGCGAACAGCTGATTGATTTAATCGTTTAAAATTTTCTTCTTTCCTAAAGAGCAATAATTCATTTGAATCATTTTTAAAAGCTTTCATACCTTCAAAAACTGATTGACCATAATGCAAAACCTGTGATCCTGGAGCCATTGGAATAGGACCATAAGGTAAAATTTCAGCTGCACCCCAATGACCATCTTTATAATTACAAATAAGCATATGATCAGAGAAAACTGTACCAAAAGGCAAGTTTGAAAAATCAATTTTATTTAGCTTTGACTTGGTTGTTTTTGTAACTTTCATGAGCGATAATTCCTTATATTAAAAGTTTTGCAAAATTAAATAAAAAAGAGGAGATATTCTCCTCTTTTAAAATCTAAAAAAACTATTTAAAAAAACTTACTTAACCACAAGTAATTTTTTAGTTGCAATTGTCAATCCATTTTTATCAGTAATATTCACAAAGTACTGCCCACTTTGTAAATTAAATTTCTTAACTATCATGTGATTTCCAGATGAAAGATTCAACTTCTCAGAAGAAACTTTAACACCTAAAATATTATAAATGCTAATCTCAATAACCTTCTTTTTAGTCAGACTTAGTGGTAATGTAAAGTTAGTATTTGCAGGGTTAGGATAAATATCATGTGTCTTCAAGACACCAAAATCCTCAAAATCAGTAGTGTTATTTGTAACTTCAATTTGAACTGTCTCATCATAATAAAAGAAATTATCAGAAGTTCGGAATACTACTATATATGGATTAACACGAACTTGACTTATATCTGGTGTCCAAGAAAAAGTACCCTCTATTTCATTTCCATTCCCTGTTGAAATATAGCTAAAAGTAGATGCAGCAGAAGTTAAACCAAAAGACTCACCAAATGAACCCATACTTACTACATCATTTATATCAGCATCTGAAGCTAATAGATGAACTTGATAATTTTGTCCAGGTGCAATTTTAATATAAGGATATCCTAAATTATTTGTTGGCAAACTTTGCATATTAGAAATCTGCGGAGTAGAATTATTAGTATCTGATACAACAACAAACTGCATATCTCTATTCATTGCCCCAATAAGAACTCCATTCCTATACTCTTGAATCGTTAAAGATGCAACAAAATTACCTGCCATTTTAGGATCCCAAGTTATTTCTCCTGTTATACTATTAACTGAAAAAGGAGCAGTTAAATTTGAATACAATACAGTATCAGATAGAAACTGATATCCCAATACAGAATCTGGAATAGGAGGGTTACTAGAAGAAGACAAAGGAACTGTTAAACCCCAAACTAATGAATCTCCATCCAAATCATAGGGTAATGGATTATATTGCCATACATTATTAGTAGGAAGATAAATAACAGGTGGTGCTAAAAAAGTTGGAGATGAATTAGGAGATAGATTATTAACATTCACATATGCTAATAGCGTCATACTTTCAGATCCAGGCTGAGTCATGTTAATAATTGCTTCGTTCCTACAACAATTATTCCATTTAACTATATAATTCCCGTTACCTGGAAAAGTAATTGAATCTGTAAAATGATATATCTCAACTCCATATACAGATGTCATTGTTGAAACCGTACCAGAAGTTCCAAGTGATAAAGTAGAAGTGGAAATTAAATTATAATTACCCATGACATCTAATGACCATATCTCAATGTTCTGCGAAATACTAACATCAATACCCAGCGTATCTCGATAGAGATCTAACTCTAATGAGTAGAGAGAACCCGATGTATCAGAACTTATATAAGTTGTAGTTAACTGCCCCCCCATCAAATGGGTGGCATAAGAAGAAACTGAGATTACAATTCCTAAACAAAGTGTTAAAATATTTTTCATAATTATAAATATTAAATTATTAATGATTTTATATGGCAAATATATATTAAAAAAACAACAATATTAATTCAACTAATAACTTAGGATAATTATCTTACATACTCAAAGAATGAATTTATTATTTAATAAAATTAAATTTGCGAACATTAAAAAATCATACATGGACAATAAAATTGTAATTACTAATGATGGGTCTCATTCCATTTTTAACCCTGAAGTAAATGAAACATATCATTCCAAACATGGAGCAATTGTTGAAGCCGAGTATGTATTTATTAAAAATGGACTATTAGCAGAAAACCAAAAGCAATTTAATATACTAGAAGTTGGTTTCGGAACAGGATTAAATGCCCTACTTACATTACAAAAATCACAACAAAAAAAAATTGCTATTAATTATCATGGAATTGAATTATATCCTGTACCAAAAGAAAGTTATAGCCGGCTTAATTTCACTGAATTGATTGGAGAAGAAAAATCTAAGCTATTACAACTTCACGAATGTAAATGGGAGCAGGAACAAGTAATAAATAATTTTTTTAAATTAACAAAAAATAAAATTTCTTTAGAAAATTACACAAGCAAAACTAAATTTGATATTATTTATTTTGATGCATTTTCTCCTGAAAAACAGCCTAAACTATGGACAGCTGAAATCTTTCAAAATATGTATGATTTGTTAAGTAAAGAAGGGTTTTTAATAACTTACTGCGCAAAAGGTATTGTGAAACGTACTATGAAAGCGGTTGGATTTGAAATTATAGTTTTGGATGGTCCCCCTGGAAAAAGGCAAATGACAAGAGCAAATAAGACTACTTCTCAAAAATAGCATCCAGAATCAATTTAAATCCTTTGTAAGCGAAAAAGAAAATAGCTGGAATTAAAATAAGTCCTATTATTAAAACAGTGTAGCTTCCATGACGCATGTTATTAAAACCAGCATACAAAGTAACAGACGATATAATTATCAAGATCGAGAATCCAGAAAGCCACATTACCCCTTCTATTACTTTTTCTTTAACCATTGTAATTATCCAAGGCATTTCTAACAGAGCCAAATTGATTTAATAAATTATTAGCTGTTTCATAATCAACTGATATCTCATTCATTAGCATTTTAGCTCCTCTATCCAATAATTTGTTGTTAGAAAGGTGCATATCCACCATTTTATTTCCTATTATTTTCCCTAGTTTTATCATCAAAGAAGTAGATATCATGTTCAAGACCAATTTCTGTGCAGTTCCTGATTTCATCCTTGTACTTCCAGTGACAAATTCAGAACCAACCACAACTTCAATAGGGAAATCAGCAACTTGTGACACAGGAGCATTAGCATTACAAACAATACAACCTGTAGTTATATTTTCTAGTTGGCATTTTTTAAGAGCCCCAATTACATAAGGAGTTGTACCTGAAGCTGCAATACCAATTACCACATCATTATCATTTATATTATGAGATTGTAAATCCTCCCAACCTAAATCTATATTGTCTTCAGCAAATTCTACTGCTTTACGCATAGCTTTATCACCTCCTGCCATAATTCCAATTACCAAACCATGGTCAACACCAAAAGTAGGCGGACATTCTGAAGCGTCAATAACTCCTAACCTACCAGAAGTACCAGCTCCTAAATAAAACAAACGTCCACCTGTTTTCATTTTAGGAACTATTGCATTAATTAATTGTTCAATTTGAGGTATTTGATCTTCTACAGAAAGTGCTACTGTTTTATCTTCTCTATTAATGTTTGTAAGCAAATCAGCTGTGCTCATTTTATCTAAACCATCATAATTAGAATCGGATTCAGTAGTTTTATTCATTTAGTATAAGGATGGAAATTTAGTAGGATTTGCTTCTCCCATCATTTCATATACTTTTTCAAAAATATCTTCTGCAGATGGTTTTGTAAAGTAATCACCATCTTTACCATAAGGAGGACGGTGAGCTTTAGCTGCTAAAGTTTG
>CATIQX010000024.1 GCA_949531795.1 Cryomorphaceae bacterium
AAGAATAAATATAACCAGGAGTACCGCCAGCTGAAGAACCAACAACAACGCCAGAACTACCACCATAACAAATAGCAACTTCAGAAGAAGCTAAAGCCTGTAAAGGAAATCCAGGTGCCGAAATAGTTACTGGAATAGTAATTTCACAAAATGCATTATCACTAACCTTGACATCATAAGTACCAGTCCCTAATCCGAAAAAGGAAGTGTCAAGAGGAAATGCACTAGTATTTAAAACACCGTCTAAGTAAAAACTATATGGAGTTAACTGAACACTATTAACATCAATAGCAATATAGCCATCATGATAATTCCAACAATTTACATCAGTACTTGAAATAGTAAAATCTATAGCAGTTAATGTATCTGAAGTCAGCGTAACCACACATTCTGATTCAGTAGTAACATAATAAAATTGAGTGCCTTGGGACAAAGATAAACTTGGTAATGAGTAAGACGTTGCGGGAAAAAAAACATTATCAAGAAGATAATAAG
This sequence comes from Cryomorphaceae bacterium, assembly GCA_949531795.1. Taxonomy (GTDB): domain Bacteria; phylum Bacteroidota; class Bacteroidia; order Flavobacteriales; family BACL11; genus UWMA-0277. Next base: position 496 of record CATIQX010000024.1, read on the forward strand.
GGCCGCCTAAATTTGCAGATCCCATTAAACGATACTTAGTCGTAAGAGATGCTCCAAGAGGATGCTCCCATTCAAAATAAACGGAACCATTACTTTCAGCAACACAACTTAATAATGTTGGGGGTAAAGAATCTCCTGCACTTGATAAAACTATTAAAGAATCAGAATAAAAAGTACAACCTGCAATTGTTGCTCCAACAATATAAGATCCTGCACCAACGAAAACAATAGAATCAGTACTAAAAACGACTGCATTAGAATCGAACCATTCATAAGTTGCACTGTCACCAGCATTTACTGTTAACATTATATCTGCATCACATTCAATTAACATTGTAGTTGAGTCTATACCTAAGTCATCAACAACACTGATAATTGGAGACGAAAAACTCCCTGCTTCCAACCAAACATAAGAACTTAAACCAGAATCCGTACCATCAGCAATAGCAAGTTTAATATGATACGTTGCACCGCATTGAACAGTAGAAGTGGCTGTGAGTACAGTAGTAAACCCATCAGCATCGGCAATTGTATCTAACCCATTCTGATTATCAACAAAATACTGCGGATTCATAACCGCAGGAGGGAAGCCACCTGGAAAGTTACAAACGGATGAAATAGTAATAGGCAAAGGAGGTGCTGTTCCAGGAACAACAGCTAAATTAACCGAACCATTAGGGAAAGCTAAAGGTGAAGACCAAGGACCTACTATTCCAGGACCAGAAAGAAAAAAACCAAATACATCATTATACTGTGAATTCTCAAATCCAAAATATTCTTGAGAACCAAAAGCATACTTAAACTCAAGTAGATTTGATGAAGCCACAAAATCAAATTCTAAAATAGCTACATCATTAATTGAAGAAACCGTAAAGGTTTGCCCAATCATTCCTGGGACAGAGTTAGCCACAGCCAACAAATCAGGATCAGTAACAGTATTAGCAATAAAAGGAAAACCTCCCCCATTTATAGGATCCAAAGCATAAACATCGCCTGTAGATAATACAATACCCTCAGAAATACCTAAATTAGTATTAATAGCATCAAACCAACCTATTTGAGCAGAATCTCCTTGGTAAGAATGATTAGAAGCTAAAACCCCACCACCTAACAATACATTATCAACTAGAGAAACAGGACTGTTGTAAGGGGGTGTATTATCAATTACAATCTGAGACTGCATATTAAAAAAACAAAACACACAAAAGATAAAAAGTAGTAGATTTTTCATAATCCAACAAAAATACAAAAAAATAAAGGGACCTACACTAAGAATAAATTGAAAATCTTACTAGTTCAAAGTGTCAGATTCTTGCAAACTATACATTTCAGAATAAGCACCACCACTTTTCAATAAATATTCATGAGTTCCCTCTTCTAATACTGATCCATTTTTTAGGTGCAATATTTTATCTGCCTTAACAATAGTAGATAATCTGTGAGCAATAACAATAGTTGTTCGGTCTTTAGATAGTTTTTCTAAAGCATTTTGCAACAACTTCTCAGTTGCGGTATCGATTGAGGAAGTAGCTTCATCCAAAATTAATATTTTAGGATTACGCACATACACTCTTAAAAAGGCAATTAACTGTCTTTGACCTGCTGAAAGAGTAACACCTCTTTCTCCTACCACATAATCGTAAGAGTTTGGTAGAGTTTCGATAAAGCCGTGTACCCCAATCTCCTTTGCAGCCTCAATAATTTTAATTCTAGTAATATCAGAATCAAACAAGGTAATATTATTCAGAATAGAGTCAGAAAATAAAAAAACTTCCTGTTGCACAAGAGCAATATTTTTTCTTAGATTTGATAATTGAATAGTATTAATATTTACACCATCAATTGCAATTATCCCTTTTTGAGTTTCATAAAAGCGATTAAGCACAGAAATAATAGAAGTTTTACCGGCACCTGTTCTACCTACCAATGCCAACATTTTACCCGCTTTAATTTCGAAACTTAATCCATTTAGCACCCATTCATCTTTCTTGTAATAAAAATCAACATCCTTAAAAGAAATAGCCCCCTTCATACTTTGAATCTTATTTTTACCTGAGTCATCAATTTTTTCATCCTTATCCAGCACTTTAAAAACACGCTCTGAACCTACAATTCCCATCTGTAAAATATTAAACCTATCAGCGAGTTGTCTAATAGGACGAAACATCATATGGATAAATAGAATAAAGGCAATTAACTCCCCAACTGTAATATCTTTTCCTGAAAGAATACCTTGCCCACCATACCAAACAATTAAACCTATGGACATAGCTGAAAGCACCTCAACAATTGGGAAAAAAACTGCGTAATAGAAAATGGATCGTAAATGTGCATCTCTGTGAGATTGGTTAATCGTTTTGAATTTTTGATATTCAGCGTGCTCCCTATTAAAAATTTGTACAATATTCATACCCACAATATGTTCCTGAACAAAAGTATTGAGCTGAGAAACTTGCTCACGAACATCCTGAAAAGAAGCTTTAATATTTCGCTTAAACCAAGAAGTAGCCAATAACAAGACAGGAATGGTTAGCATAGCAATAATTGCTAAGCGCCAATCGGTATAAAACATCATAATCACTACTACTACCAATTTTAACAATTCTGCAATAATAACTAAAAGCCCTTGAGAGAAAATATCAGCTATCGTTTCAATGTCTGAAACAGCTCGCGTAACTAAAGTACCTATAGGGGTATTATCGAAATACTTCATTTTGAGAGATAAAATATGCTTAAAAATTTTAGCTCGTAAATCTTGAATAACATGCTGACCTATCCAAGTGGAAAGATAAATGTAAAAAAATTGTATGAAGGCCTCCAGAAACAATAATCCCAGCAACAAGACAGTAATATCAAACAACTTTTCATTATTGGGAATAAGGATATAATTATCAATGGCATAGTTAATTAGCATTGGACGTACAGGGCCCAAAACGGAAAGTAGAACAGCTGCAATAGCTGCAATGGTAAATTGCATTTGATAAGGTTTGGCAAAAGCAAGAACTCGCTTTAATAATACAAAGTCAATTACATTTCCCGTATTGGATTTTGATTTATTAGTCTTATTTTTTGACATTTACAGAAAAATATCTTTTGGATACTCAATTTTACTTAAAAAAAGTGCATTTGCAGGAACTGAAGTGCCAGCCATACATCTATCATTTTGAGCAATTATTTCTTTTACTTGTTCAGCTTTAATTTTACCTACACCTACTTCTAGTAAAGTACCTACTATTGCCCTAACCATGTTGCGTAAAAACCTATCAGCTTTAATAGTGAAAATAAGCTCTCCATCGTGCCACTGACAACTTGCCGACATTACATTACAATTATTAGTAAAAGTTTGAGTATTAGCTTTAGAAAAAGAAGTGAAATCCTGCCTACCCAGAAGAGATTGACATGCTAAGTTCATTTGAATAATATCTAAAGGCTTATGTACAAAATAAGCAGTTTTTTTAAAAGGACTTTTCTGCTGAACAATATTGTAATTGTAAATTCTGCTCATAGCATCAAAACGAGAAGATGCATCTTCCTTTACATTAAAAAAAGAATGCACTGCAATATCATTGGGCAAAAAGCTATTGAGCTTTATTGTTGTAGTGTGAAAATCAAATTCTGAATCATAATCAAAATGAGCAAACATTTGTTTGGCATGTACTCCTGCATCAGTACGACCTGCTCCTGCCACCTCAATTTTAGCATTTAAAATAATGCTTAGAGCCTTGTTTATTTCTGCTTGCACTGTATTGGCATTAGGTTGTACTTGCCAACCATGGTAATTAGTGCCCTCGTAAGAAAGTTCAATGAAAAATCTCATGTTTGCAAAAGTAATAATTTTGCTATTTACTTTTTTAATTTTCTCTGATTTAATGTGAAATAATATTTAAGTGTTTATAAATTTACCTTACAGCAAGAAAAGGACTAAAAAGCAAATCATTATTTGAGTTTAATACTGAGTTAGATAAGCATAGGCATCCTAAAAAGAATTAGTTTTGCTGCTACTAAAATATAAATTATGAAATTACTTACTAAAGAATCAAAGATGTATAGCATTTTATTTAACAAATGTCCTAAGTGTCATATTGGTAAGTTTTGGGCCACAAACAATCCGCTTAAAAACATGCTTTTTAATACTCGTAACTCACGTAAAACATGTGAAAATTGCTCTTTAGCATATGAATTAGAAATAGGATTCTGGTATGGATCAATGTATGTTAGTTATGCAATTAGTGTGGCAGTAATGGTGATGTTTTGGACCCTAACATCCTTTTTTTTTCCACTAATTAATATTTTCAATGAGATATTAATTATAGTTATTGCAATTCTAATAGTATCACCTTTAAATTACCACATTTCTAGATTAATTTGGATTAATTTTTTTATTAAATATACTCCAAGTGACACTTATTAATTATCACTATATTTGCTGAATTAAAAACAACTAAGATGAAAAAAATAATACTAATATTACTTTTCCTGCCAATACTTTTACTTTCCACAACATTTAATGCTAACGCTCAGACTCAAGTTGATTTCCATACAAACTATGGAGATTTTAGAATACAGCTTTACGATTCACTTGTTCCTATTACTTCTTCTAACTTTATTAATCTTGTGAGTACAGAATTTTATGATGGAGCATTATTTCATAGAGTAATAGATAACTTTATGATCCAAGGAGGTGACGTATCACCTGTACCCTCTATTATAGCTGATGAATTTAACAGTTCATTAAGTAATATTCAAAAGACTATATCGATGGCCAATTCAGGGCCTAATACAGGAACATGTCAATTCTTTATAAACCTCACCAATAACACTTATTTGGATTTTGACAAAGCTCCATTCACATCAAAACATCCTGTTTTTGGCATTACAATTAGTGGTTTTGATATTGTTCAAGATATTGGAAATGTTCAGACTGATGCTAATGATATGCCATATGATGACGTGATAATGGATAGTGTAAGGATTGTAAGTCTAGTTCTCTCTAATGATAATATTTTATTAGAAAAAGAAACTAACAATAACTTAATTAGAGTTATAGATTTACTTGGTCAAGAAACAACCTACAAAAAAAATACACCACTCTTTTACATCTATGATGACGGAACTGTAGAGAAAAGAATAGTCATAGAGTAAATAAAATAGATAAATATCTTTTCTACATCTATATTAAAAAGGCTGCAGACTTAAAAAGTGACAAGCTGAAACCACATTAAAAATTTAAAGACTAAGTAAGCACGACTAAAAAGCTCATTACAAAGAATATAAATGAGCTATTCCTTATTTATTTGCATGTGAACCATCACAATTTCCAGTAGAATCCTTTGTCTTACCACATTGACATTTATTCTTTTTAATAGACATAAATTTTATAATTATGTTTTTTGGATTAATTGAAGTTGTTTGATTTAAGAAATTCATAATATTAATTTTTGTCAAAAATAGGAAAATTAAAATTATAGAATAGGTGTAAGTAAATGATTTTAAGTAATTTATATTTAGAATAAATAAAAATAAAATATGATTATGAATCATTAAGAAATAATTATTAAATTAGCAGACAATAAAATAATAGATCAACAAATAACTAAGATTATGAAAAATATGTGGGACAAAATTCCTGAAGAACAAAAAGGTCAGCTAATGTTTTTATCATTTTTTGTATTAGCTATTTGGTGCATATGGTCTATTTCGAGTAAAATGTAGAATAAAACAAGAGATTAACAAAAAACTAAGATTATGCATATTCCTTAATGCATCAGGAGATTATATAGCTACTATAATCAACTCTGCAGAATGTGACAGTATTGCAAATCTTAATTTAACAATTACAACAACAAGTGTTTTTGATATAACCCAAAATAAAAATACATTAGTAAAGATTACTAATATGTTAGGTCAAAAAACTCTTTACAAAATAAATACACCACTCTTTTACATCTATAATGATGGAACGGAAAAGAAAAGAATAATTTCAGAATAAAAAGAACTACAGACACTTAATCGACAATCCGTACACACTCAAAAAATTCCTCCAAAAAAAGTAGAATTTTTTATTTCATATACTATTCAAAAAAAAATATCGTTACTCTTTGCGATTAGTTAAACAAAATATAAATTTGCAATCCTAAATTTAAAACAATGACTGAAACAGTACAAACCGATTTAAAAGAATTAAACGAAAAGATAAACAAGGAAAGCGCCATAATTGATATGCTGATGCTAGAACTCAACAAAGTAATAGTTGGTCAGAAACACATGAGCGAACGTCTTTTAGTTGCTTTACTTTCAAACGGGCATATTCTGTTGGAAGGGGTACCTGGACTAGCAAAAACGCTTGCCATAAGTACACTTGCCAAAACAATTGACGCAAAATTTAGTCGCTTACAATTTACACCAGATTTATTACCTGCCGATATTATTGGGACACAAATATACAGCCCTAAAAATGAAACTTTCTCAGTAAAAAAAGGACCTATATTCGCTAACTTTATTCTTGCTGATGAGATTAACCGTGCTCCTGCCAAGGTACAATCAGCACTACTTGAAGCTATGCAGGAACGCCAAGTAACTATAGGTGGCGAATCCTTTCCGTTAGACAAACCATTCCTA
>CATIQX010000025.1 GCA_949531795.1 Cryomorphaceae bacterium
CAGCTGCATACCATCTTCTTAAAACCTCTTTTTTTCTTGGGTCTCTTGGGTCAAAATTTATACCTGATTTTCCTCCTCCAATTGGAGGTCCAGCAACTGTAAACTTAACCTCCATAGTCTTTGCAAGTGCCAACACCTCATCCTTAGTGACCCCCATTCTCATTCTTGTTCCTCCAGCTGCAGCACCACCTCTTAGTGAGTTTATTACTATCCAACCTTCAGCATCTGTTTTCTCATCTTTCCACTCAAAAACTATTTCAGGTTTTTTATCTTCAAATTTCTTTAATAATTCTTCCATCTTCTTGGTTATATTTTTTTGCAAATGTATTAAATTTAGGTTTAGATTTCATGAATAAGCCCACCACAATTATCCCTATCGGCACCTGTAACAGATTGCAGGCAGTTTACTTCATTCCTTACCCTTAGAACTCCAAGGAAAGCAAAAATCAAGGATTCTTTAAATTCAATTAATTCTTTGTTTGGCATAAGTATTTTTGACTTAGAATGGAATGTAATTCGTTCCATTAAAAAAGAGTTAAATACACCACCTCCTGTAAAGAGTGCTGATTCATCTGTTAAAAATTTACCTATTTGAATCGCTACATGTTCGCAAAAAGTACAAAGTAGATCCTGACTGTTATTGTTTTTAAGTATTGGTAAAATATTTTCTTCTACCCATTCTCTTCCTAATGATTTTGGAGCTTTCTTAATGTAAAAATCCAATTGATTAAGTTGCTGTAAAAGTGTTGGAATAATTTTCCCTTTTCTAGAAATATCACCATTTGAGTCATATTCAATTCCTAGCTCTTTGCAAATATCATTCAATACTATGTTGGCTGGGCAAATGTCAAATGCAATTATTTTCTCATTTTTTTTTATTGATATATTAGCAAAGCCACCAAGATTAACACAGTATTTATGTTCTGGGAAAAGTAATAAATCACCAATTGGAACTAAGGGAGCGCCTTGCCCATTAAGGGAAACATCTAAACTTCTAAAATTATTAATGGTTGTTATTTTTGTAGCATTAGAAATAGTTTTTCCACAACCAATTTGTAGCGTGTAGTTATTTTCTGGTTGATGAAATATAGTGTGCCCATGTGAGGCTATAAAATCTACTTGTTCATTATTCAAAAATGCATTAATTGTTTGACCAATATATTGTCCAAATTGAATATTATTTTCTTCAACTATGGCTTTACTTTTGGTGTGTGTAGTTGCTAATTTTGATTTCCAAAAAATAGGATATTTTAGAGTGTCTGATTTATCAATTTTGTATTCCCATTCTTGATTTTTAGTAAAAGTGCATATAGCAAGGTCAATTCCGTCTAGTGATGTGCCAGACATAATACCTAAAACTCTATATTTTATTTTCTCAGTCATCAGTTTCCAAAAATAGTTTAAAAAATGTATTTTTGTGTAAATTTTAATAAAAGCAAATAATGAATTTTGAATTGACGGAAGAACATAAGATGATTAGGGATGCAGCAAGAGATTTTGCTCAAACAGAATTATTGCCAGGAGTAATTGAAAGAGATGAAAATCAGTCTTTTCCAACTGAACAAATAAAGAAATTAGGAGAGCTTGGTTTTATGGGTATGATGGTTAGTCCTAAATATGGTGGTGCAGGAATGGATACTATCTCTTACATTTTAGCAATGGAAGAGATTTCTAAAGTAGACGCTTCTTGTTCGGTAGTTATGTCAGTAAATAATTCATTAGTTTGTTGGGGTTTAGAAACATTTGGAAATGAAGAACAGAAAGAAAAATACCTAAAACCATTAGCTAGTGGAGCGATAATTGGTGCTTTTTGTTTATCAGAACCAGAGGCAGGATCTGATGCTACTTCTCAGCAAACTACAGCTATTGATCAAGGAGATTATTATTTGTTGAACGGAACAAAGAACTGGATTACCAATGGTAGTTCGGCTTCTGTTTATTTGGTGATGGCTCAAACTGACGTAGAGAAAGGACACAGGGGTATTAATGCTTTTATTGTTGAAAAAGATATGAATGGTTTTGTAGTTGGTGCTAAAGAAAATAAATTAGGAATTAGAGGTTCTGACACACATTCTTTGATGTTTACAGATGTTAAAGTCCCAAAAGAAAATAGAATTGGAGAAGATGGATTTGGCTTTACTTTTGCAATGAAAACTTTGTCAGGAGGTAGAATTGGAATTGCAGCACAAGCTTTGGGCATTGCTTCGGGAGCGTATGAGTTAGCCCTACAATACTCTAAAGAAAGAAGAGCGTTTGGTAAAGAAATTTCTAAGCACCAAGCTATTGCGTTTAAATTAGCAGATATGGTTACTGAAATTGAGGCTGCAAGATTGTTGTGTTTAAAAGCTGCATGGCTTAAAGATAATGGTAAGAATTATGATACTCTTGGTGCAATGGCTAAAGTTTTTGCTTCTGAAACAGCTATGAAAACTACTGTTGAGGCCGTTCAAGTTCATGGTGGTTATGGTTTTGTGAAAGAATATCATGTAGAACGCTTAATGCGTGATGCGAAAATCACACAAATTTATGAAGGAACTTCTGAAATTCAGAGAATTGTAATTTCTCGTTCTATTTTAAAATAACTATTATGAAAAAATTTAGTCTCTTATCACTTTTAATTTTATTTACTCTTTTAGTAAGTGCCCAAATTGATATTGATAAATCAAAGATCAATACTGCTTATTTAAATTTTTTACCTTCTAATGCCAATCCCCAGGATTTGCGTCCATCCGATATCCCATCCGAACAAGTATTAAAGCAAATGGGCCTTTCAAATTCTGAAATTTCTGAAGCAATGGATTATAAATATAGTAAAGGTAAATATGCTGAAGGAGTTCAAGATACGATTAGAGGTAATATTAATGTTTCAAAATTTTATGAAAGTTTTGGTGATACTTTATTAATAGATACTAACTCATATCCTAAGGCAAGAATTTATGGTCAGGATATATTTAGAAATAATAAACTTTCATTTTTTCAAAAAGCATTGGATGCTAAAGCTCCTGAAAACTATAGAGTTGGAAGTGGAGATGAGATTTCTATTTCTGTATGGGGATATTCTGAGTTTTCTGAAAATGTGTTAGTAGATGAAAGAGGTTATATTACACCTAGTTCTTATGGGAGAATCTATGTGAAGGGTTTAACTTTTAAAAAAATGCGTTCACTGCTTAAGAGTAAATTTTCAACTTTCTTGGATATGAAAAATTCTGAGATAGATGTTACACTTTCTTATTCAAGAGTAATTACTGTAAATATTGTTGGTGAGGTATATAATCCTGGATCTTACACAATACCTGCAATTAACACAGCTTTTAATGCGTTAATTGCATCAAATGGCCCTAATCAATTAGGTTCAGTTCGTAATGTTTATATTAAGCGTGATGGTAAAACAGTTGATTCTTTAGATGTGTATCAGTTCTTGTTCAATCCAACTCGCTCACAAGATATATATATGCAAGATGGAGATTATTTGTTTGTTCCTCCAGCAAAGCATCTTATAGAAGTAAAGGGTGCTGTCAACCGTCCTTACACTTATGAGGCAAAAGAAGGGGAGTCAATAGCAGATTTAATTAAATACGCTGGTGGCTATACTACAAATGCATTTACTGATGTATTGACTCTAAAACGCATTGATTACAATGTAGTGAAAGTTAATGATGTTTATAAAGATCACATCAGTTCTACAATTGTTCAAAATGGTGATGAGATGGTTGTTAATAGAATTTCTACTAAATTATCAAATGTAGTAAGTATAAAAGGTAGTATTGGTGTTTCTGGTGATTATGAATTTATTCAAGGGGATCACTTATTAGACTTACTCCAAAGAGCTAAATGTATTACTGAAAAAACATTTATGGATAAGGTGTATGTAATTCGTTTGAACAAAGATAGAACAAAAACTCATATTTCTATTAATTTATCGGCAGTTCTTGAAGATAATAGTCATATTGATAATGTACTATTACAAGAATATGATATTATAAATGTACTTTCTGTTGATGATTTTGATGATCAGTTTTCTGTATCAGTTTTAGGAGCTGTTAGAAAAGTTGGACGCTTTGATTTTGGAGATGGAATGACTTTACAGGATGTTTTATTACAGGCAGGAGGCTTAATGCGTCAGGCTGAAGGCAGTAGAGTAGAGGTAAGTAGAGTTATGGACTATGATATTTCATCTAATAAATTAAAGCCAAGGATAGCTATTGTAAAAACAGTTAAAATTGGGGATGACTTAGTATTAAGTGCTAAAGCTGAAGAGTTCCTACTGCAACCTTTTGATCAAGTTTTTGTAAGAGAAAATCCTGAATTTGAGTCTGCTAAAAATATTGTGATTTCTGGAGAAGTTAAATACCCAGGAACTTACACACTTTTATCTAAGGATGAGAAAATTTCTTCAGTAATCAAAAGAGCAGGAGGTATCACAAGATTTGCATATCTTGATGGGGTTACTATGTTCATAAAAGAAGTGGTAAATAGAATTGAAAATACAAATACTACACTTAACGACTTATCTGAAGAGTTATTGGATTCAATTCTTTCTAACCCAAGTTTATCACTTTTATATCAAGAAGAACTGCAAAAAATGAGAGTGGAAAATTTTGAAAATTTTAAGGAAATGATAATGTATAATAAAGTGTATTTGAACTTAGATAAAGCCTTACAATCTAATGACTCTAAACACAACTTGGTCTTGTTAGAAGGGGATAGTGTTATTGTTCCTAAAACTATGGATTTTGTTCATATTTCTGGTGAGTTAATGAATCTTGAGGGTAGGGCAATCAGTGCACCTTATTTTGGAGGAAGAAGAGCTAATTATTATGTTAATAATTTTGCTGGCGGTTTTACTAAAGCGAATAAGAAAACAAACACTGTTGTTGTTTACCCTAACGGAATTGCTAAGAAAACAATGAATTTTGGTTTGTTCGTTATTTCTCCGAGAGTTAAGAAAGGATCAGTCATTAAAGTAGTGAATAAAATTGATAAATTAAAACATAAAAAAGTTCCAATTGACTGGAACAACGCAATTGAGAAAACTATGCTTAAGGTTACTGCTATTCTTTCTTTATGGTTATTAGTTGATAGAGTATCTCCTGCACAATAATGGATAATTATAATGATGAAATACAGCTGAAGGATATTCTGATTAAATTATCAGATTATAAGACTTATTTATTAAGAAAGAAATTTACAATTATAGCTGTATCAGGCCTTTTCTTTGTTTTAGGAATTTTATTTGCAATTACTGATGATAAAAAATATATTGCTGAACTTACTTTTGTAGTTGAGGGTCAGCAGAAAGGTGGCGGGGCTTTAGGTTCTATGTCAGGATTAGCGAGTCAGTTTGGCTTTGATGTTGGTGGTTCCTCAAGTTCAACATTTAGCCAGAATAATATTTTAGAATTGTTAAAGTCTAGAGGAGTAGTTGAAGCAACTTTAATGCAGATAAGGAAGGTTAATAATAAAGATGATCTATTAATTGAACACTATCTTTATATAAATAATATAAAAGAGTCTTGGAAAGCAAATAAAGATCTTACTCCAGTTTCATTTCATGGAATATTGACACAGGATAACGATAGTGTTAGTGGTGGTGTTTGGACGAATATTATCGAAGATAAATTAGTAGTTGAGTTACAATCAGATGAAGCAGATATTATTAATTTATCTTATTCATCAGTTAATGAAGAGTTTGCGAAAATATTTGTTGTGACTTTAATTGAACAAATGAGTAAAATGTATATTAGTCATCAAACTGCTCAAACAAATAATACATTAGATTTTTTATCATCTAGGGCTGATTCAGTCTTTATAGAATTAGAGATGGCAGAAGAAGAATTTGCTAAAGTTAAAGACATTAATCAACGAATTGTAAAAGCATCTGGTCGTCTCAAAGAGCTACAGTTAATGAGGAATGTTGAGGTCTTAAATACCATGTACTTAGAGATTGTGAAAAATTTAGAGCTCTCAAAACTCACATTATTAAATCAAACGCCAATTATACAGATTATTGACAAGCCTATTCTTCCACTTAAAGTAGAAGGAAAATCTTCACTTACTTTAGGTTTTTTAGGGATATTTCTAGGAGGTTTTCTCTCATTCATTTTCTTTGTTTTTAGAAAGCTATTTAAGGATGCTTTGCTCGACTAAGCTAAAGGATATTAATTAGTTCTTCTAAACTAATTTTTCTTGAACCTTTTAGAAGAATCATCTTTTTCTGAATATTTTTTTTCTGAATATATTTCACTAAATCAATCTTATCTTTAAAGCTATTTTTAGTGAGATTATGAAATATTTCCCCAACAAATAAGCAGTCTAATTTTAGCTCATTAGTTAGTTTAATAATGTTTAGATGTTCTTTTTTTGATTCTTCTCCAAGTTCAAGCATATCTCCAAGTATGCAAAGTTTATTTTTGTATTTTTGATTTGAAAATGAATTTAACATTGCTTTCATACTAGATGGATTTGCATTGTATGCGTCAAGTATCAATGTATTTTTTTTAGTTTCAACTATTTGTGAACGATTATTTGTGGGAATATAATTTTCAATACTTTTACTGATGTTCTGGTTAGAGATGTTAAAATAGTTGCCAATACAAATAGCTAATAAGATATTGCTAAACTGAAATTCTCCAATAAGATGACTTTTAATTATTTTGTTATTATATTTTATGCTAATCAGTGGTGTTATGTCAGTGATTAATCCAGTAACATCTCCTGACTTTCCGTATGTTGTTTGCATTATTCCATTAGAAAGACTAAGTAATAGTTCATCATCAGCGTTTACAAATAAATGACCCTTAATACAGTTTATGAAATCATATAGCTCTTTTTTTGTATCAATTATTGCCTGTTTGCTACCAAATCCTTCTAGGTGAGCTGAGCCAACATTTGTTATTATTCCATAAGTTGGTTGAGCAATATTACATAGAAAATCAATTTCTTTTTGATGGTTTGCTCCCATCTCAATTACAGCAATTTTATGTTGTTTATTAATTTTTAATATACTTAGCGGAACGCCTATATGATTATTTAAATTTCCTTCAGTTGCATAGCAATTTAATTCACTGCTTAAAATAGTTTTAATAAGCTCTTTGGATGTTGTTTTCCCATTTGTTCCTGTAATTCCAATTAAAGGGATATTAAGTTGATTTCTATGATAAGTTGCTAGATCCTGAAGTGTTTTTAGTGCATTATGAACAAGAACAGTGTTATGATTAATATCATATTCTTTTTCATCAATAATCGCATATGAACAACCTTCTTGTATAGCTTTTAGAGCATATTTATTTCCATTAAATTTTTCTCCTTTTAAAGAGATAAATATTGAGCCTTTTATGATTTCCCTAGTATCAGTACAGATTGTAGGGTGTTTTTTGAAAAGGTCGTATATCTCTTTAATATCCATAGCATTTTAAAAAACAAAACCCCATGTTTAGTGGGGTTCTATTATTAATATATAATTTTATTTTAGTTTCTTTTCTTACTATAGTCAGTGCCTCGTCTTTGATTCTCTTTACTCCTACTGACAGGTGCTCCAATCCTATCCATAGCGCATCTAAATCCGACAGCATCAGTTGACTGGTCCTGGTCAAGAAATCTTCTTGTGCCAGGATTTAACCAATATGCCCTGTCTTTCCAAGAGCCACCTTTGAACACTCGAGTTCTATCAGTTACCAAAGAGGATTCACCATAAGCGTACATTTCACTACTATTTCCTTCAGGTGCATCATCTTTGTATTTAGATGCAGTTTTATTCCATTTGTCAATTTGAACTTTAGCAGTATCGGAAGTTGTTTTTTCTTCTAAAAATGTATTCCAATCAATTGCCATTTGAGATTCAATATCTCCATTAAGATAATTTATGTTATCAGATTTCTTGTAGTTTCTTCTATAAGCATTGCCTTGCACATCAACAGGAACCATAGTTATCCTACCCAAACTATCTTTCTCAGCAATAAAACCATCATCATCTGTTTTTTGAGTTAAATAAACATTCCCTCTAAAGCTTCTATGGTCAGATACGGTAGTTTGTTCTATTATAGGTCTGTAAACATCCATTACCCATTCAGAGACATTACCAGCCATATTGTACAGGCCATAATCATTTGGCCAATAGGATAGTACGGGTGCGGTAATATCAGCATTATCATTTAAGTTTCCAGCAACACCCATATTATCTCCTCTTCCTCTTTTAAAATTAGCCATAATTTCACCTTGATTTTTAGGGCTTCCATTTCTTAATGATGAACCATTCCAAGGGTATAATTTTCTTTCGTTAGTGTTTTCTTCTTGGGTATTACCTATATATCCTAAAGCTGCAAATTCCCATTCTGCTTCTGTTGGCAGTCTATAATTAGGAAGTAACAGGCCATCCTCCATTCTAATTATTCTTGACTCCTCTCCACTTCCATAATTTTTGTTGGTTAAGTTTCTTGGATTTCTTTTAACAATGCCTTCATACTGTCCAGCTAAATATGCTTGAGTAGTAAAAACATTGTCATCCATTTGCTCCATGTCTTCTCGTAAAATTCCATTGTCAATAAGAATTCTTTCATTTACTCTATCTGTTCTCCAAGCACAAAAGTCTGTAGCTTGTTGCCAGCTCACGCCTACAACTGGGTAGTTTCTGTAAGCCGGATTCCTTAAGTATTGTTTTACAAAAGGCTCATTATATCCTAATTTATCTCTCCAAACTAAGGTGTCAGGTAATGCTTTTTTATACACTTCTGGGTATGACTGTCCATATACTCGATTTACCCAAAACAAGTATTCTAAATAATCTTTATTTGTTACCTCTGTTATATCTAAGTAAAAAGAAGATACGGTTTGTTTTCTTGGAACATTATCCCATTCATACATAACATCCTGTTCTACTCTTCCCATGGTGAATGAGCCTCCCTCTACAAAGGTTAGACCAGGGCCAGTTACTTGTTCTGTAAAACGTTCGTTGGTTTCATACCCACCATTTTTTGAATTATTATATTCCCATCCAGTAGTTGATGATTTCTCTCTTGAGCATGACGCTAAGATCAGGATACTACCTATTGTTAAAATTAATTTATTTGTTTTCATATTATTTATTGAAAATACTAATTTGTTTTATGTTAACTAAAATTTAGGACAACTTATTGTATTGTACGATTTTCCTTTCGACCTACAAGGCATGTAAAGTGTAAATGATAACTCGTGAGCGCCAAGTGTATTGCTATTTTTAAGATCACTTAATGTAATGTCATAACTATATCCAAATTTGAAGGAATCTTGAATTAGTCCAATCATTAGTATGAAGGAGTCAATGTTTTTTAAACTATGTCGAGCCCAAAGCCCTCCAACAATGGGTCCTTTTTTTGCGTAAATTCCATAATTGAATTGCTGAAAGTCTGCTTGATTTTGGTAAAGGAAGTTAGGTGAAATAGTGAAAGAATTATTGCTAAATTCATTGATTACAATATTACCTCCTGCATGTAAGGTTATTTTCGTTGGCAGTTGACTGTTACTTATAAAGCCTTGATTAGGTTGAGTAATGTGATGAGCAGCAAAGCCAAAAAAGAAATTTTTAGAGTACCCTAGTAGACCTGCTGAGAAGTCAGGAAATCCTTTAGAATTAGGATTGTTAGCTATGTCTTCTTGAGTTGGGTAAATAAATCCATCTCTAGAATCTATCTGGTCTCCAAAAGTTAATTTACTCCAATCCAATTGTATTGTCCTAAATGAGGCTTCGAAACCAGCTTTCATTGTAAATTGGTTGTTAATCTTTAGTCGATATGAATATTGTAAGCTAGCAAATGTCGTGTTAAGGCTACCAGCCCCAGCTCTATCTTGGACAACTAATATACCCAAACCTCCACCTATAGCACTTATGTGCTGATCATAAGATGCTGAAGTAGTAATAAATGTTCTACCTATTCCAGGCCACTGATCTCTATGGTTTAAGTTTACTCTGGGACATTCATTTGTTCCTGCAAATGCAGGATTTAAATATAATGGATTAGCATAGAATTGGCTAAAAGCAGGGTCTTGTGCACAAGCTTCATTGCTAATGAAAATGCAGACAGATACCGCTATAAAAATCTTGGAAAATTTATTCAACATAAATGGGGGTTTTCTTAATTTCAATTTCACAAAAATAAACAAATTATTTACTATCCACTTTTACTAGTAAGGAAATTGTATAATAATTATATTTTTTTTGCGTTTTGTCACTGTTTACTAAAATGATACATAACTTTGCAGCAATGAAAAAATATATATTTTTAACTTTATCATACGTTCTTATTTCGGTTAATTTATTCGGACAATATAACTCTGTTTTGTCTAGTGGGAAATGGTTTAAAATATCAACTAACAAAACGGGTATTTATAAATTAGATTACTCTAGTATATTATCGTTAGGTATGGGGGTAAATGATTTGCAAATTTCAAGCATAAAATTATATGGAAATGGCGCTGGAATGTTACCGAAATTAAATTCAGATTTTAGACATAATGATTTAGTTGAAAATGCTATAAACATTTATGATTCAAATAACAATGGTGTATTTGAAAATGGAGATTATATTTTGTTTTATGGACAATCTCCACATACTTGGAAATATGATGCTCAATCAAGTTTATTTAAACATGAAACACATTTGTTTTCTGATGCTGTAAATTATTTTATAACTACTGATAGTCAATATGATGGAATAAGAATTGAGCAGAAAGAAGCTTTACAAAATCCTACTAAAACTATAACATCATTTAATGCTTTTTCCTTTCATGAACTTGAACTTGAAAATTTAATAAATTCTGGCAGAGAGTGGTTCGGAGAACGATTTGATAGTCAAAATAGTCAATCCTTCGATTTTAGTTTTCCTAATTTAGAAATGACTTTTCCAGTTAGCGTAAAAACATCTGTTGCTGCACGCTCATTAAACCCTTCATCGTTTTTAGTATCTGTAAATTCTGACCCTTTACAAGCTATTTCAGTTCAGAATATTGTTACAACTTATGCTTCAGAATATGCTAATACTTCTTCCAAGACTTCTGTATATATGGCATCATCTTCTAATCTTACAATTGATATAGAATATTCCTCTAGTGATAATGGTGCGTTTTCTTGGTTAAATTATATAGAAGTAAATGCAAAAAGAAAACTGAAAATGTCAGGAAACTACTTGTTGTTCAGAGATGCAGATTCAATTGAGAATGGGGTAGCTTCTTTTGAACTATCTAATGCAAATATTGGAATTAGTGTTTGGGATGTGACGGATCCGACTTCTGTAGTTGAAATGCAAACCTCAATAAATGATAATAAACTTTTTTTTAATGATTCTGTTAATGAATTACATGAATATATTGCATTTAACTCTAGCGCTTACTTAACTCCTTCTATTTTGGGTGAAGTGACTAATCAAAATTTACACAATACCTCAGTAGATGTAGAATATGTTATAGTTTCTCATCCTAATTTTTTAGTTCCTGCTGAGCGTTTAGCTGATTTTCATCAAGAAAAAGATGATATTTCATCTATCGTTGTTACGCCAAATCAGATCTATAATGAATTCTCTTCAGGAGTACAAGACGTAAGTGCTATTCGTGATTTTCTAAGATTTTTATATAAAAGACCAAATTCAAAATTGAAATATGTTTTGCTTTTTGGAGATGGCTCTTATGATCCTAAAAATAGAGTAACTGATAATACAAATTTTATTCCAACCTATCAATCTCTAAATTCTACTCATCCAATATATTCTTATGTTACAGATGATTATTTTGGATTGTTAGATGATAATGAAGGTGAATTTAATAATGATTTGGTTGATATTGGAATCGGAAGATTTCCCGCATCTAGTCTTTCACAGGCAAATGTGTTAGTAGATAAGGTACAAAGGTATTATGCAAAAGAATCATTTGGGAGTTGGAGAAATGATATTGTTTTTATAGCAGATGACGGAGATGCAAAAGATGGGAATACACATATGTGGCAAGCCGATAGTTTAGCAAATATTGTAGCGGATAATTATAAAAATATCAATATTAACAAGATTTATTTAGACAATTATTTACAAGAATCAACTCCTGGTGGCCCTAGAAGTGCAGCAACTAATAATGCTATAAATAATAGAATAGATAAAGGGGCTTTGTTAATTAATTATTCGGGTCATGGTGGGCCTTTAGGTTGGACTGCTGAAAGAATTTTAGAATTGGATCAGATTAATGCTTGGGATAATGGTAATAACTTACCTCTATTTATGACCGCTACTTGCAAATTTTCATATTTTGATAATCCTGAACAAACTTCAGCTGGAGAATATGTTTTGTTAAATCCAATTGGAGGTGCAATTGCCTTGTTAAGTACAACTAGACTGGTCTATTCTTCTCCAAATTATAATTTAAATACTAAATTTATCAATAATTTATTTGAAAAGATTGATGGAAAATTCCCTAGACTAGGAGATGTATTTAAGCAAACTAAAGTTTTAAGTGGAACGTCACTTAATAATAGAAACTTCACTTTATTGGGAGATCCTGCTCTTTGTCTTGCTTATCCAGAGTATCTTGTAAAAACTACAAATAGTCTTGATACGCTAAAAGCATTAGGATTAGTAACTATAGAAGGGGAGATTACTGACCAAAATGGAGTACTTAGCACTTTTGATGGAACTGTATATCCAACAGTTTATGACAAGGAAATTATTAGAACTACTTTAGGGCAGGAATCTTGCACACCAATGCCTTATCGTGATCAGAATAATATAATATATAAGGGGGCTGCTTCAGTTGTTGAAGGTAAATTCTCTTTTTCATTTGTTGTTCCTAAGGATATAGCTTATAACTATGGTGCTGGAAAAGTTTCTTATTATGCTGTTTCTGATGATCAGGATCCAGTAGACGCCGGAGGAAGTGATGAGGATTTTGTAATTGGGGGTACAGCTAAAGATATTGCTTATGACTATGATCAAGCAGAATTAGATATATATATGAATACAAGAAGTTTTTCTGATGGAGGTATAACAGATGAGAACCCTGTTTTGTTGGCTGATATTTTTGATTTTAGTGGAGTTAATACTGTAGGTAACGGTATAGGTCATGATATTACAGCTATTTTAGATGGTAACACATCAGTTCCTTATATATTAAATGATTTTTATGAAGCAAATAAAGATGATTATACTAGGGGGGTAATTAATTTCCCATTTTATAATTTAGCAAATGGGGAGCATACTTTAACACTAAAGGTATGGGATGTATTTAATAATTCTGCTGAGGCTACGATTACTTTTGTAGTTGTTGATGATAATCAATTTACAATCTCTGACTATAAAACTTACCCTAATCCTTTTTCAAATTCTACTGATATCTATTTTCAGCACAATAAGCCAAATCAGAATTTGAATGTATTTATGGAAATTTATTCTATAACAGGAACATTAGTTAAGAAACATGAAGAAAGCTACATTGATAATGGATATCGAATAGGACCAATTAAATGGGATGGAAGAGATGAGTATGGAGGTAAACTAAGTGCAGGAATTTATATTGCAAAATTAGGTGTGAGTAGTTCAGATGGTGATTTTACATCAAAGTCAATACGCATTATACTATTACC
>CATIQX010000026.1 GCA_949531795.1 Cryomorphaceae bacterium
ATAAAGAGAACGCTGCTGCAACTGCAGCATCAAATGCATTTCCTCCTTGAGCATACATAGCTTTTCCTGCTAATGATGCTAATGGATGAGCCGCCGAAATAACATTATTATTAAAAACCGGTTTTGGAGTTTGTTTACACGCGCAAATAAGTGCTAAACAAAAACCACTCAATATTAAATTTAAAGTAAGATTTTTCATTAAAATGATTTTATCATAATTTACTAAAAATAAAAAGGCTTACTAAGAATCACAAGCTTTTTTATTAAATTATTGATTTACTGTATCTTAAATATCTTGCAGATAAGTATTGTTTCGAAGTATATATCCAATATATGCGATGCTTAAGAAGAAGTTTATTTTTAAAATTAATTATAAATTAATGCATTAAGTTGCACATAATACCTCTTTTCGTTACCAATTAAGTAACAGAGTCACTCCCATTTGTTACTTGTGTTTTGCTATTTACTTATAGGTTTGTATTGAGCCAATTCATTCTAGTTTCGATCCAACTCTTTAGATGCTCAACATAGCCATTGTGGGTATTGAATTTTTCTGGGATTGGCCAAACATATTCGTTAGAATTAAGAAGGAAAGGAAAGAGTTGAAAGTTTCTCTTTTGTGATTGTAAAAGTTGTTTCTCAAAACCATCTATCTTTGATAAGGTTTCATCTAAGTTATCAAAATAATAGCGGAACCTCTCTTTTACTAAACCATCAAAGTAAGGGTCTTCAAACATTCTTTTGAACCAGGGATTCTCTTTAACCCAAAACCCTTCTGGATATTTAGCATTGGAGTAATCAACGTTCCCAAAGGCAAGGTCAAAGTCCCAGATGGGACCCATCTTGATCTTCTCTCCAGCAATATAATTGAAGTATATGCTTGAATAGGACTGTGAGTCTTGGTTCTTCGATATTTCATTTATCAAGTACCAATCAATAAAGCTAGGCAAGTCGATGAATGATCTGTATCCAGATTCAGGGTCTTTAAAATCAACACTAAAGAGTGCAGATTCGAAGTTGTTTATATGGTCCTTGATTAAATCAAACTCCGTAGAGCCTTGATCTAAGCTAGGTTCCTTTATGTTAAAAACGTTATTATCACGCCAGTTATCAGTTTTAAAATACACATCATCAGGATCGAGTCTCCCATCGGCATCGGTATCTATCTCAACTAAGTATCCCTCATCTCCAATATTCACCCTGTTACTCGATTCCTCTACTTTTTGACCTATCACATATAGTCCTGCATATATTTCGTTGATAAAGAGCTCTGTATATTCAATTTGCGGAACGTAATCAAAAAGACTTTTGTTTGCTAATTCACGAGATATCTTATTCCTGATAAACGAAGGGTCTGAAAGTTCAGCCAGCAACACCCATTTCTTATCTTCAGGTATTCCTAAAACTTCTGTCTTGTCTTCAAACTTTATCTGATAAGGCCTCTTTCCCCATATGCCTCCTTGCCACCAAGTAGAGTTGCCCCTTCCTTTAATTGTCATTTGAGTAGAAGGTAAGCTAGGAAAGTTTTCTCCACCATCAATAGAAACAGTTCCCGGTATCTTATCTTCTTTAGAATCGACAAGAACTTCATTCGTGTTAACATGAACTATGGGTAGGGGTTGTGCTTGCTTTAGTGGAGGTGTTGTTATGTCTTCCTCGCAACTAGCTATTAAACCAAGTAGCACTATTATTAATAGTTTTTCCAAAGTTGTTGTTTTGTGATAAAAATAAATAAATTATTACAATATAATAATAATCATTCTATTTGAATATTGAAGTTCTTAAAACCGATACTTAGCAAAGAGCTCAATTCCAGACAACTGGTGGGAAGGAAAAATTACTTATTATAGATATAAAAATCAATAAATTGAGTACTTATAAAAACATAATATGTTACCCTGTTGATGACAATAACAAACGTTTTTTACTAGGGAAAAATGGAAGTAATGAAATGCTAGCTATTGGATTAAATCCAAGTACAGCCAACGAAGATAATTTAGATCCTACCTCAAGAAATATTCAAGCCATTGCACAGAATAATGGATGTGACGGTTGGTGGTTGATTAACCTTTAATCCCAGAGAACTCCAAA
>CATIQX010000027.1 GCA_949531795.1 Cryomorphaceae bacterium
AAGGAAGTGGACTGTTATGACCCTAAATCCAGAGCGCATGTTAAAGCAGGTACTTTCCCTACAAATAAATCCTGCGTTATCGAAATGAACACTCTATTAGATATATTTGAAAAGTATGATATTGAAGTATTTAGACCAAAAAATATAAAGGGTTTAAATCAGATTTTTTCACGAGATATTGCTTTTGCAATTTCTGATAAATTAGTTATTCCTAATATAATTGAAGATAGAATTAAAGAGGCAGATGCTATTGCTGATGTTATAAATAAAATTGAAATTGAGGATGTTATTAAAATGCCTTTAAGTACAAGAGCTGAAGGAGGAGATGTGATGCCTTGGAATGAGTGTATTTTTGTTGGCTATTCTGAAAAGGAAGATTTTGAGAAATATACAGTTGCCAGAACAAACAGGTCAGCACTTGATTTTTTAACTTTGACTTTTCCAAGTAAAATAGTGAAAGGTTTTGAGCTTAACAAATCGGATATTGACCCAAGAGAAAATGCACTACATTTGGATTGTTGTTTTCAGCCAATAGGTAAGGATATGGCAATACTGTATAAAGGAGGTTTTAAGAATGATAAAGATGTCGAATTTCTAGTAAATTACTTTGGTGCTAAAAATATAATTGAAGTAAATAAAGAAGAAATGTACAATATGAATTCAAATATATTTTCAATTTCAGAAGAAGTGATTGTGTCAGAAAAAGGATTTACAAGATTGAATGAGAGCTTAAGAAAAAGAGGATTTACAGTAGAAGAAGTTCCTTATGCAGAGATAGCGAAAATGGAAGGGCTTTTAAGATGTTCAACAATGCCGTTAATTAGAGATTAGATAGATGAAACAGATTACAAATTCAATAATGATGATAAAGCCTGTAGGCTTTAGGTACAATGAGCAAACGGCTGTCAATAATTATTATCAGCAAGTTTTGGATAATTTGACGGATGAACAAACACAAGAAAAAGCGCTAAATGAGTTTAATACATTTGTAGATAAATTAAGAAATGTAGGAGTGAATGTTGTTGTAATTGAGGATACAGAATTTCCTGATACTCCAGATTCTATTTTTCCTAATAATTGGGTTTCTTTCCATAGTAATGCCATGATAGGATTGTATCCTATGTGTGCTGAAAATAGAAGAGATGAAAGAAGGGAGGATATCTTTGATTCTCTAGTTGATAAACATGGTTTTACTATTGAGGGTATAAAAGATTTTACAGAATTTGAAGAGCATGATAAGTATCTGGAAGGTACTGGGAGTATGGTGTTGGATCATATAAATAAGATTTGTTATGCTGCTATTTCTATCCGTACAGATGAGATTGCAGTAATGCAGTTTTGTGAAGAGTTTGGTTATCGTCCAATTTGTTTTACGGCCAGCCAAGATGTAGAGGG
Organism: Cryomorphaceae bacterium; assembly: GCA_949531795.1. GTDB lineage: Bacteria > Bacteroidota > Bacteroidia > Flavobacteriales > BACL11 > UWMA-0277. The sequence goes on from CATIQX010000027.1 coordinate 1,396, forward strand.
TGAGCGTATGGCAATTTACCATACTAATGTAATGATGTGTGTGGCAGATACTTTTGTAGTAATTTGCTTAGACACTATTGATAATGATGCTGAAAGAGAGCATGTCTTAGAAACCCTTACGGAAACAGGAAAAGAAATCATTGAGATTACTGAAGCTCAAAAGCATAGATTTGCAGGAAATATGTTGCAAGTGATGGGGGATAAGCCTTACCTTGTCATGTCTAATTCGGCTTATAGTAGCTTAACAGAAGAACAAAAAATAGCTATTGAAAAACACTGCCCTATTTTGTATACTTCACTTGATACTATTGAGGCGTGTGGAGGCGGAAGTGCAAGATGTATGATGGCAGAAATATTTTTACCAAAACAAAAGTAATGATAGAAGAAATTTTAAAAGATGAAATAGAAAAATGTTTAACTGAATTGTATTCGTCAACTGAACAAAGTATTCAATTTCAAAAAACCAGAAAGGATTTTAAGGGAGATATTACTTTGGTAGTATTTCCATTATTGAGGGCTTCAAAAAAAGGACCAGAACAAACTGCTGAAGAAATGGGAAACTATTTAAAAGAAAAAGTTACTGAGGTTGCAGATTTTAATGTGGTAAAAGGATTCTTGAATTTAGAAATTACTCAAGAATACTGGTATAGTCAATTTGTTTTGGCTTATAATGCTAATGATTATGGTACAGTAAAAGCGGATAAAGACGCACCTACTTACTTAGTAGAATATTCATCACCAAATACAAACAAGCCAATTCACTTAGGGCATTTACGAAACAATTTTTTGGGTTATTCTATTGCTGAAATTATTAAAGCAAGTGGTAAAAATGTAAAAAAAGTACAAATCATTAATGATAGAGGAATTCATATTTGTAAATCAATGATTGCTTGGCAGGAATATGGTAATGGTGAAACTCCTGAGTCTTCTGGAATAAAAGGAGATCATTTAGTAGGGAAATACTATGTAGAGTTTGATAAGTGTTACAAAAAAGAAATTGCTATTTTAGTTGCTGATGGAATGGAGAAAGGGCAAGCCGAAAAAGAAGCGCCTATCTTTAAAAAAGCACAAGAAATGTTGTTGAGTTGGGAGGAAAACGAACCAGCTGTAATTGCATTGTGGGAGAAAATGAATGAATGGGTATATGAAGGTTTTAAAACAACTTATGATAGGCTTGGAGTTGATTTTGATAAGAACTATTATGAAAGTGATACTTATCTGCTAGGAAAAAAAGTAGTTGATATTGGTCTTGAAAAAGGTGTGTTTTATGAAAAAGAAGATGGGTCGGTATGGATAGATTTATCAGCTGAAGGATTAGATGAGAAAATCATTTTACGTTCGGATGGTACTGCTGTTTACATGACTCAAGATATTGGTACTGCCATACAAAGACATGAGGATTTTTGTTTCTCCCATATGGCATATACTGTAGCTAATGAGCAAGATTATCACTTTAAAGTATTGTTTCTAATCCTTGATAAACTAGGCTATGATTGGGCAAAAAACTGTTATCATTTATCCTATGGAATGGTTGACTTACCTACTGGCAGAATGAAGTCACGTGAAGGAACGGTGGTGGATGCAGATGATTTTATGCAAGAAATGGTGGATACAGCCAAAAGTATAGCAAAGGAATTAGGGAAGTTAGAAGGCATGACAGATGAAGAAGCAAATAAACTCTATGAAATAGTTGGTATGGGAGCATTAAAATATTTTTTATTAAAAGTTGACCCTAGAAAGCGTATGCTTTTTGACCCTAAAGAATCAATTGATTTTAATGGAAATACAGGTCCATTTATACAATATACTTATGCTCGTATTCAATCTTTAAGAAGAAAGCATACTGCTAAAATTGTAATGCCAGTTGCAGTTGCTATTACCGCTAAGGAACAAGAGATTATTAAGTTATTGACTGAGTTTCCAAATATGATACAAGAAGCTGCTGCTAACTATAGCCCTGCTCTTGTTGCTAATTATGTTTATGATTTAGTAAAGGAGTATAATACTTACTACCAGAATACGGCTGTCCTAACTGCTGAAAGTGAAGCATTGATTAATTTCAGATTAGGTTTATCAGTTAAAGTTGGTGAAGTGATACAAACGGCTATGCGTTTGTTAGGTGCTAGTGTGCCGGATAGAATGTAAAAAATACTTCTTTTGTTATTATTTCCCACCCTAGTTTTTGCTCAAGATGGTGCTTTTAGGTATTTTATTTCATTCAATAATAAAGTAAATACAGATTATAGTATTAACACTCCTGAACAGTATTTGTCATTAAAAAAAATTGCTAAAAGGCAGAGGTATAGCATACCTATTGATAGTGCTGATTTACCAATATCAGCACAATATTTAAACGTTATAACACTAGAAGGATTTGTAATTGAAAATAAATCAAAATAGGTTTATGTTTTAGTAATTCAATTCGCTAATTTCACTTGGGTTTTCAGTAAATATATAAAAACAAGACTATAATCGATTGGTTATGAGGTTAAAAATAGTTATTAAGAAGGTAAGATTATTTACTTTTAGTAAATATCCTATTCAGGAATTGTTCTAACTGTTGAGCGGTTCGTTTAGTGAATAGTTCGCCATCTTTTACATAAGAAATACCGCCAGTTTCTTCCGATACAATAACGGTTACTGCATCCGATTCTTCCGTAATACCTACTGCAGCCCTATGGCGCATACCTAGGTTTCCTGGAAAGTCATCACTATTACTTACAGGAAGTACGCACCTTGCACTTATTATTTTGTTGTCTCTTATTATAACAGCTCCATCATGCAGAGGGCTATTTTTGTAAAAAATACTTTCTATCATAGGAACAGAAATTTCTGCATTCAT
>CATIQX010000028.1 GCA_949531795.1 Cryomorphaceae bacterium
AACCTTGCAGCTATTGAAGAAAAAAACTATCCAGCAAAATTAAAATTTATTGCACCAAAGGGAGTTGAAGAATCTGGTGCCGTACAATTTAAAATAGAGGCTGATGTATACTTAGATGATGAGTATTTTGTTAGAGCCGGATATAGTGCAAATGCATCAATAATAACTGCTAAAAGAAAAGAAGTAGATGCCTTAGATGAGGCGGTAATACAATATGATCTTGAAACCAAAAAACCTTATGTAGAAATAGAAATTGGCGATCAAGAATTTGAAAGAAGAGAAATTGTTTTGGGATTAGCAGATGGAATTAATGTAGAAATAATATCAGGAATAAAAAAAGATGAAAAAGTCAAGATATGGAGTATTACGCAACCTAAAAAAGGTGGTTTTAGTGTTACCGTAACAAATTAAGAAATGAAAACGAAAATGAAATCAATAATTTTTACTGCAATAATTATTCTTTATTCGGTAGAATTAAGTGCACAAAAAAAATGGACACTGAATGAATGTATTGAAAGAGCGATCAACAAAAATATATCTATTAAGCAATCTAAGGCAGATTTAAAAAGTACCAGCCTAAACAAAACAACCGCTATTGCTAACTTTTTACCAAGCATAAATTTAGGGTCTTCTCATTCTTGGAATATTGGGCTTAACCAAAATATCACTACTGGGCTGTTGGAAAATATGACTACTACCTCAGCTTCATTGAACGCTAATGTGGGGATTGATTTATTCAATGGTCTACAGAATATTCAACAATTATACCGAGCTAACCTCAGCATTTTAGCGAGCCAGTATCAATTGGCAGATATGACAGAAAATATTTCCTTACTAGTGGCAAATTCCTATTTACAAATTTTATTTAACAGAGAGAGTTTGGGAGTGCAGTATTCTCAATTAACAATTGCTAATGAAGAATTAATCATTGCGCAGGAACGCCTCAAAACTGGAATTATTCCAAAAGGGGATGTACTAGAAATTGAAGCGAATGTAGCTACTATTGAACAAAATGTAGTAGTGGCCGAAAATAACTATCAACTTTCAAAAATTTCCTTGGCACAATTGCTGCTTATTTCTGAAATTGATAATTTTGAAATAGCTCAAGAAACAGCAATTACGCCTAAACCAACAATACTGAATACAAATGTAAGCACCATTTATTTAACTGCTCTATCCAAACGGAATGATATTAAATTAGCAGAAACAAATCTAAAAATTGCCAAGAAAGACTTAGCCATATCTAAAGGAAGTATCTTGCCAAAAATAAGTGGGTACTATTCTTATAGCTCCAGAATATTGTTTGATAATCCAAGTTCTATTTCAAATCAATTGGATGTTAATGCTGGAGAAAACTTTGGGGTGCAACTTTCAATTCCTATATTTAACGGAATGGCAAACAATACAAATATCAAAAGAAGTAAAATTAATATCCAGAAATCTAACTATGCTTTAGAACAGGTGAAATTGGATTTAAGAAATACCATTAACCAAGCCTATAATGACGCCAAAGGTTCTTTAAAAGCATACCAAGCAGCTGAAAAAACAGTAGCAGCGCGTAAATTAGCTTATGAATATGCCAAAGAAAGATTTGATAATGGAGGAATGAATACTTTTAATTTTTTACAAGCTGGACAAAGGAATGAAGCAGCTCAATCAGAAATGATAAAAACAAAATACAATTATATATTTAAATTAAAAGTTTTAGAATTTTACTTTGGAGAGGCTAGTTTGCAAAATTAATTTACCTGTATTTTAGCAGCCACCTCTTTGGCTCTCTCAACTAAATATGATGTATCTTCTTTCCCATATGCTAAAGCAACAGCCATTCTTCTATAAGGTCGTGTGGCTGGTTTTCCAAAAATAGTAAATGATGTATTCGGGAATTTACTAGCTTCATTTAACCCATTAAAAGTTGGAAAATTATTATTTTCTTTACTAGCTAAAACTACAGCTGAGGCACCATTGCTAATTAGTGAAATATCAATAACTGGAATACCCAATATTGCACGAGCATGTAATTCAAACTCTGTAAAGTTTTGCGTTCCTGCTAAAGTTACCATTCCTGTATCATGAGGTCTTGGAGATAGTTCAGAAAAATAAACTCCTTGTTTGCCAATAAAAAATTCAACTCCCCAAATACCGCTACCACCAAGGGATTTAGTCACTTTATTGGCTATTTCTTCTGCTTCCTTTAAATGAATAGCATCCATAGTCATTGGCTGCCAACTTTCTTGATAATCACCTCTTTCTTGCCTGTGCCCAATTGGTGGGCAAAAAAGTGTATTACCATTATTCTGTGTAAGTGTTAAAAGTGTTATTTCATAATCAAAATCAATAAAAGCTTCAACAATTACTTCCATCAAATCACCTCTTGAACCCTCTAATGCATAATTCCAAGCTTTTTCAATATCGGCTACTGTTCTAATTACCGATTGTCCTTTTCCTGAACTTGACATTAGTGGTTTCACTACACAAGGTATTCCTGCAAATTCTACGCCTTTTTTTAACTCCTCAAAAGAAGTAGCGTATTTATATTTAGCGGTTTTTACGCCTAGATCAATAGCAGCCATATCACGAATTGCTTTACGGTTCATAGTGAAATTTGCCGCTTTTGCGGATGGGATTACCGTAAAGCCTTGCTTTTCATATTCATAAAACCGCTCAGTTCTAATACTTTCTACTTCAGGGACAATAAAATCAGGCTTGTATTTAGCGACTACTCTATCTAATTCACTGCCATCAAGCATATTAATAACTTCAAACTCATGCGCCACTTGCATAGCAGGAGCGTTTTCATAATTATCCACAGCAATAACATATTGCCCTAATCTTTGCATAGCAATTACTAACTCCCTCCCTAACTCTCCTGAACCTAATAATAGTATCTTATTTCTCATTTCACAAAAGTAAGAAGAATTACTTTCTTGAGTAAATAAGATTCTATTTTTTCATTCTACTAAAGCGTAATTATATTTAGTACCTTTGTTTTATATTTATATGATTATGAAAATTAAAAAATTACTTACTTTAACTTGCCTTACCTTATTTTGCTTAACAGCATTTGCTCAAACACCCAAGTGGGAGAAAGCAAAATTTCAAGTTTGGGGAAATTGTGACATGTGTAAAACAAAAATTGAGACTGCTGCAAGAGAGATTGAAGGTGTAAAAACAGCAAAATGGAATGTTGTAAGTAGAAAGATGAAAGTAAAATTTAATCCATCCATTACAAATATGGATAAGATACAACAGACAATAGCTAGCATTGGCTATGACACTGAAAAACACAAAGCAACTGATGAAGTATATAACAATCTACACCACTGTTGCAAATACGAAAGAGAACAATAAAATTATACCTATGAAAAATATACTAATGATTATTACAGCAATTCTAACTACTTTAGGATTTGGCTACGCACAAACTACTGCTACTAATTTTACTACTGATGATTGTAATGGAATATCACACACTTTATTTGACGAATTGGATAATGATGAAGTAATTGTAATTGCATGGGTAATGCCTTGTAATCCATGTGCAACTTATGCCGGTTACGCTGCTGATGCAGCACAAAGCTTTTCAACAAGCCACCCAGGAAGAGTGAAATATTATTTAGCCGATGATTTTGGAAACAATACATGTTCTTACTTATCAGGATGGGCAGCAAATTGGAATATTACAACTGATGCTATTTTTTCCGACGCATTATTAGATATGAATGATTATGGAACAACAGGAATGCCCAAAGTAGTTGTTCTAGGCAAAAATACTCACACAATATATTACAATAAAAACGATAATAAAATTACTCAGACTGAAGTAGAAGAGGCAATAACACTTGCACTTACCACTACAGTCGCAATAGATGAGCAAATAGATTATGATTTAAAATTAACAGCATACCCGAACCCTACAAATGGGACAATTAATGCTGAATACAATAGCAAAACACCTGTTCATTTTGATATAATTAATATGTTGGGGGAAAATGTATTAAGCAAAAAAACTAGCAATACTACAAATACTAAAATAGATGTAAGTAACCTAAGCAAAGGATTTTATTTTTTACAGATGACAACAGACTCAAAAACAACAAGCCTTAAATTTACTTTAAATAAATAATCAATATGCGTTTAATTGTATTGGCTATTTCTGTCTTATTTGTTCAAAATTTAGCTTTTTCACAAGGATGTTGTTCAGGAGGGGGAAGTAATCCAATTGCAGGAGGAACTGCTAATGGAGTATTGCAAAAATACCAAATGGAGGTATCTCTAAATTATCAAAACAATACCTCTAGCAAAATTTTTGAAGGGACAGAAGAAGCTAGTCAAGAAGGAATATATGATAAGCTTAGTAGTGAATACCTGTTTTTAAGAACAGATTATGGAATTAGTAAAAGACTAACCCTTTCTCTAGCAACAGGCTATCACTTAAACAAAGCTTTAAAAGAGAAAGATACCACAACCACTCTTTCTAATTCAGGAATGGGAGATTTAATTATCTTTCCAAGGTATGATATTTACAATGAAACTAAAGGCAACATCCGCTCAGAAATTACTTTAGGGATTGGCCTTAAGATACCTATAGGCTCTCACACTGACACAGTAGATTTTTCTAGATCAAATGCTATTGAGTATTTACCTTCAACTTTACAATTGTCAACTGGAGGTGCAGATATCATGTTATATGCTTTCTTTTTTAGAGAATACAAAAAACAAAAACTTAGACTTTTCGCAAACTCCTTATACATCAAAAAAGGATACAATTCATTAGATGATAAATTTGGTGACTATACAAGTGTATCCTTATTTGCCAGTAAGACATTTTTCAGGAAATGGGGATTAACAACACAATTAAAAGGAGAGCAGATTGGGCAGTTAAATGCAAAACAATCAAAATTAGATAGATTTGAAAATAATACGGATGACTTTTTAATTGATTTTGAAGCTGGAAGCTGGAATGAAAAGAAAGATAATTCAGGTGCTAAAAAATTGATTTTCATACCTCAAATAAGTTATTCTAAAAATAACTTTACATTTTTTGCAACGAGTGAAATTCCTCTTTATCAAAACCTAAAGGGAGTGCAATTTGCATCTCAAAACCAATTTACCTTTGGTATCAATTATCGTTTTCTCACTAAAGAATGTGAGCCTGAATTTGAGTTAAAGAAATAGACTTTATAAATCCCTCATAAATTGCTTAGCAATATATTTTCCTAGAATATCATATTCAATATTCACTACAGTCCCTTCTTTAAATTCATGAAAATTAGTGTGTTCATGAGTGTACGGAATAATGGCTACTGAAAAAGAAGTGTCTTTCGAATTAACAACTGTTAAACTTATACCATTGACACAAACAGAACCTTTCTCAACCGTCATATTATCAGATAACTTATGCTTAAAAGTATATACATAAGAGCCATTTTCTTTTTTGACCTCTACACATTTTGCTGTTTGATCAACATGGCCTTGCACCATGTGGCCATCAAGCCTACCTCCCAATTTAAGACACCTTTCAATATTTACTTTACTACCCACAACTAATAATCCAATATTAGACTTATCCAATGTTTCTTTGATAGCCGTTACAATGTATTCGTCTCCACTAATGTTAACTACAGTTAAGCAAACGCCATTATGCGCTACACTTTGGTCAATTTTTAATTCTGAAGTAATAGTCGACTTTAAGGAAATATGCACATTACTTCCTTCACTTTCTACTTTAACAACCTCAGCTATTTGCTCAATAATTCCTGTAAACATATTAGTAATCTATTAATTGTTCTTCCATTTCGGGTATTTCTCTTTCTAAATACAATTGTGTTCTTAGTTGAGGTTTAAAGCCTGCCTCTTTTATACATTCCTGTATACTGTTAGCAGTAAATCTATGTGGCGCTCCAGCAGCAGAAACTACGTTTTCCTCAATCATTATTGAACCCATATCATTAGCTCCTCCATGAAGCGTAAGTTGTGCTGTATCGGCACCAACAGTAAGCCATGAAGTTTGAATATTCTTAATATTTGGCAACATAATTCTACTAATAGCTACCATACGCATATACTCATCAGCTGAAGTGTTGTTGTTGATACCCTTTACTCTTTGCAAGAGCGTTCCATCATCCATAAATGGCCAAGCAATAAAGGCTAAAAATCCGTTTTCTCCTTCAGGTTTTTGAGCTTGAACTTCTCTTATTCTTACTAAATGATCAAAGCGTTCTTCTATAGTTTCAATATGTCCAAACATCATAGTTGCTGATGTGGTTAAACCTACCTTATGGGCAACTTTCATAACATCCAGCCACTCTTGGCCAGTGCATTTCCCTTTTGAAATTAAGCGCCTTACTCTATCGCTTAAAATTTCCGCTCCCGCTCCTGGCATACTATCCATTCCCGCTAATTTTAACTCAGTTAAAGCATGTTCATGACTATGCCCTCCAATTTTACAAATATGAGCTACTTCTGGAGGCCCCAAGGCATGTAGTTTTATTTCTGGATAAAGAGACTTTAAATCACGAAATAATTTTGTGTAATATTCTAACCCCAACCGAGGATGATGCCCCCCTTGCAAAAGTAATTGATCCCCACCGTATTTTATAGTTTCTTCAATTTTTACTTTGTACGTTTGCATGTTAGTTATATATACATCCTCATGCTTTGGATGACGAAAAAAGTTACAAAATTTACAATTAGCAGTACAGGCGTTAGTAGTATTTACATTTCTATCAATCTGCCAAGTAACAATATTACCAGGCACTTGCATTTGTCTTAATTCATTAGCTATCCACATCAAATCAGCCGTAGGAACATTTTCATATAAGAACTGACCCTCATCTGCTGTTAAAAATTCTTTTTTTAATGCCCTTTCAAGCAATAGCTTACTCTCCATAAAATTACTTAGTTTTGTAGGATCAAAATTACACAATATTATGAAGACTATAATCAAAAATAAACAAGCATTTTCTGATAAAGATAATTTAATCCTTTTATGCAATAAGGAAAGTGATTTATCAGCATTTTCAATAAGCAAGGATGAGCTTAATTATATCCAAAAGGAGCAAAAGGAGGGAAAAGAAATTATCACTATTAATCAATACAGTAGATTAGTTTTTGTAGTGAATCCTAAATCAGAGAACGAAGTTAACAAACACCTTGAAGATGTTCGTTTATTAGGAGATAAATTACAAGTTAGTCTAAAAGATGAAGATTCTGTAATGATTATTGATGTAAAAGGTAATCAAACTGAAGTATTAGCAATTACGGAAGGAATGGCACTAGCTAATTATACGTTTACCTCTCATAAAACAGACCCAAAACCAAATAAATTAAGAACACTTTATTTATGTAAAAAAGCATCAGAAAACGATACTGAGGAATTACAAAACTTAGTAGATGCTGTTTATTTAACACGGGACTTAATTAACGAACCTTTCTCTCACATGACAGCTAAGGATTTAGCTGAGGCTGCTGTTAATTCAGGAAATAAAAACGGAGTCAACACCACTGTTTTTAATAAAAAGAAAATTGAAACCCTAAAAATGGGGGGACTATTGGCAGTAAACAAAGGAAGTATTGACGAACCTACTTTCACGATTATGGAATACAAGCCTAAGAATGCAACAAACAAGCAGCCAATTATTTTAGTTGGAAAAGGCATAGTATATGACACAGGTGGATTAAGTTTAAAGCCTACAGCCAACTCTATGGATTTAATGAAAACTGATATGGGGGGTGCAGGTACAGTAATTGGGGCTATGCAAGCCATATCGGCTAACAAATTAGATAAATATGTTATTGCACTAGTGCCTGCAACTGACAATAGACCTTCGGGAAATGCTTATGCACCAGGAGATGTGATTACAATGCACGACGGAACAACTGTAGAGGTTTTAAATACAGATGCAGAAGGAAGATTAGTTTTGGCTGATGCACTAAGTTTTGCAAAAAAATATAATCCTGAATTAGTAATTGACTTAGCTACATTAACAGGAGCAGCTGCAGCCGCTATTGGCCATTACGGAATAGTTAGTATGCATGATGGATCTGAAAATGAACATTTAGAATTAAAAAATGCAGGAGATACAACTCACGAGCGATTAGCAGAGATGCCATTTTGGTCGGATTATGATGAACTAATAAAATCAGATGTTGCAGATATCAAAAACTTAGGAGGCCCTGCTGGTGGAGCAATCACAGCAGGAAAATTCCTTGCTCATTTTGTTGATTTCCCTTGGATTCATTTGGATATTGCAGGACCTACTTTTATAAAAGCAAAGTATGGGTACAGAGGAAAGGGAGCCACAGGAATGGGTGTTCGATTATTATATCAATTCATAAAAAATAAAACCTAATGAATAAAATTAAGGTAGGTATTTCTGTGGGTGATTTAAATGGTATCGGTTTAGAAACCATCATTAAAACTTTTAATGATAGTCGGATGATGGACTTTTGTACACCGATTATTTTTGGATCTTCAAAAATGGTTGCTACTCATAAAAAAGCACTTGATATAAAAGACTTTAATTTTAATATCATAAACAATACAAAAGACGCCCATCCAAAAAAAGCAAATCTATTAAATATTTGGAAAGATGATTTTGAAATAAATTTTGGAAAAGCTACAACACGATCAGGAGAACTTTCTTTTGATTCCTTAAAACAAGCTACACAAGCATTAAAAGATAAAAAAATTGATGTCTTGGTTACCGCTCCGATTAACAAATCCTCTATCCAGGAAAAAGTAAGCGGTTTTATTGGGCATACTGAATTTCTACAAGGAAATTTTGAAGGAGAATCCTTAATGATAATGCTTAGTGAGATAATGAAAATTGCTTTTGTTACAGGACACGTACCGTTAATAGATGTAAAAAAAGCAATTACAACTGAAAATATTTATTCTAAAAGTCTACAACTAAACACTTCATTAATTCAAGACTTCGGTATAAGAAAACCAAAAATTGCAGTACTTGGTCTTAACCCTCATGCAGGAGAAGAAGGCATGCTTGGTAACGAAGAGAATGATATTATTATACCTACAATAAAAAAGTTAAAAGAGGAGGGTATAATGGCTTTTGGTCCTTACCCTGCTGATAGTTTTTTTATTAATAAAAACTTACAGCAATTTGACGGTATTCTATCAATGTATCATGATCAGGGTTTAACAGCTTTTAAAACTTTATCCTTTTCGGAAGGAGTTAACTATACGGCAGGACTAAATATAGTACGAACCTCTCCTGTCCATGGTACAGCTTATGAAATTGCGGGAAAAGGTATTGCTGATGAAAAATCATTCAGGGAAGCAGTGTATTTAGCATGCGATATTTTTAAAAAAAGAGCCGATTTTAAGGAGTTAAATAAAAATCCTTTAGTTTTTAAGACAAGAAAGTAAACTTAATACGCTCATAAAGAATAAATTTGTATCTTTGCGGCCCTTTAAAATTCAGCTTAATGAATGATTTTAAAATAAAATTAGGAGCAATTAATGGTGGTGAAAACTACTTTTTATTTGAAATAAAGGATCAGTTCTTTGAAGAATTTATATTATCTGATGTAGAGCATGCAAACATTAAAGCTACTGCTTTTCTAGATAAAGAGGGGGATAGATTAGGGCTAACACTTACAATTGATGGTAAAATAAATAAGTTGCTTTGTGATATTTGTACGGATGAAATTTCAGTAGATATTACTGCTATGACTAAAGTAATTATAAAAACAACTGACGAAGATTTAGTTTCAACTGATGAAATATTTTACGTTAAAACAAGTGAAAATGCAATAGATTTAAAACAATTAATTTTTGAATTAATTATTTTAAACCTTCCTAAAAAAAGACAACACGCCTTCAATGAAGACGGAAGCAGTAAATGTAATAAGGAAATGATTGATTTAGTAAATAAATATACAGTTACAGAAGAGAAGTCATCTGACCCAAGGTGGGATGCATTAAAAAAGTTAAAAATAAAATAGTAAAAGAAAGAAAATGGCACATCCTAAAAGAAAAATTTCTAAGACTAGAAGAGACAAAAGAAGAACTCATTATAAAGCATCAGCTACAACAATGTATTCTTGTCATAACTGTAGTACCCCGGTACAATATCACAGAGTTTGTGAGGAGTGTGGAACTTACAGAGGGAAACAGGCAATAGAAAAACAAGTATCTTTATAATTCTTTAATAGAATTTTGTAGTTTTAGCCTTTATAAAACTACAATCTATTTATGAGAATCGGTATAGATATTATGGGAGGAGATTACGCTCCTCAAAAAACTGTTCATGGAGCAATTCTTGCTCTAAATGAACTTCCAAGCGATACCGAAATAGTTTTGTTTGGTAAAGAAAATGAAATTCTTTCCGAGTTACAACAACATAATATTAATGCAAATAATTTTGAAATCGTTAATTGTATTGATATTATCGATATGGGAGAACACCCTACAAAGGCATTTAAATCAAAACCAAATTCTTCTATTGCAAAAGGATTTGAATATCTAGCAAAAGGAAAAATTGATGGCTTTTCATCAGCAGGCAATACAGGAGCAATGTTTGTTGGAGGCTATTATTCAGTAAAAGCAATAACTGGAGTTTTACGCCCAGCAATTTCCACCCTAATCCCTAGAGAAGATGGGGGAGTGACTGTCCTTTTAGATGTTGGTGCTAATGCAGATTGCAAACCTGATGTTTTGTATCAGTTTGGTATTTTAGGATCTTTATTTTCCGAACATGTTTGCGGTATAAAAGCACCTAAAGTTAGCTTACTAAACTTAGGTGAAGAAAAAACTAAAGGAAATATGCTTACCCAAGCAAGTTATAGCATGATGGAAAAAAACTGTGACTATAACTTTATTGGTAATATTGAAGGTAGAGATATTTTTGATTCCGAAACAGATGTAATTGTTTGTGATGGATTTACAGGTAATATTGTACTTAAACAAGCCGAAGGAATCTATTCAATTATGAAGAAAAGAGGATTACTTGACGATTATTTTAAGCGTTTCAACTATGAAAATTATGGGGGAACCCCTATTTTAGGACTGAACAAAACTGTAATAATTGGACATGGGATATCAAATGAGATTGCTATTAAAAATATGATTATACTAACTAAAGATGTTGTTGAAGCAGATTTGGCAATTAAAATAAAAAATGAACTTAACTAATGGGTAAAATTAATGCTGCTATAACTGGAATTCAGGGCTATGTACCAGATTATATCTTAACTAATAAAGAATTAGAAACACTTGTTGATACTAATGATGAATGGATTGTTAGTAGAACCGGTGTAAAAGAAAGAAGAATATTAAAAGAAGAAGGAAAGGGAAGTTCTGAACTGGGAACTCAAGCAATAAAAGGGCTTCTAACAAAAACAAACACGTCAGCTGAGGAAATTGATTTAATAATTTGCGCTACCGCAACTCCTGATATGGTATTCCCTTCTACCGCTTGTATTATCGCAAATAATGTAGGTGCAAAAAATGCTTTTGCATATGACCTTATGGCTGCTTGTTCGGGATTCTTATTTGCCTTGAGTACTGCATCAAAATTTATAGAAACAGGAACTTATAAAAAGGTGATAGTTGTTGGTGCAGATAAAATGTCATCTATTGTCGATTATACTGAAAGAGCTACATGTATTATTTTTGGTGATGGAGCTGGAGCAGTTTTACTGGAACCAAATAAGGAGGGATTAGGAATTCAAGATGCTATACTAAAAAGTGACGGTGCAGGTATAGAGTTTTTACACATGAAGGCGGGAGGATCAGCAAAGCCCGCTTCACACGCTACTATTGACGCTAAGGAACACTTTATTTTTCAAGATGGACAACCTGTGTTTAAGGCAGCTGTAAAATCAATGGCTGATGTTTCAGCAGAAATTATGGAACGGAATAACCTAAGTGCTGATGATGTGGCATGGCTAGTTCCACATCAAGCCAATAAACGAATTATTGATGCTACAGCTAGAAGAATGGGAGTAGGTAATGAAAAGGTAATGTTAAACATTGAAAAATATGGAAACACTACCAACGGGACTATTCCTTTGTGTTTATGGGAATGGGAAAATAAATTGAATAAAGGTGATAATATTATTCTTGCAGCATTTGGAGGAGGATTTACTTGGGGCTCAATTTTTATAAAATGGGCCTACGATTCAAACAAATAATTACTTTTGTATTATAAATAAAACTTAAAAAATGGACTTAAAAGACATTCAAGAATTAATAAAATTTGTTGCAAAATCAGGTGCGACTGAAGTAGATTTAGAAATAGATAATATTAAAATTTCCATCAAATCTCCAGAAAAGAAAAGAAGAGGTGAAGTAGATGAGATTACAACTATTATACAACAACAAAACCCATCAGTAATTGAAGTACCAGTAGTTGCTACTTCTCCTACTTCAATCACGCCTGAAGTTGACGAAAATGCTAATTATATTACAATTAAATCATCAATGATTGGAACATTTTACCGTTCCTCTTCTCCAGAAAACCCCTCTTTCGTAAACATTGGGGACACTGTTAAAGAAGGGGATACGTTATGCATTATTGAAGCAATGAAATTATTCAACGAAATTGAATCAGAAGTGTCTGGTAAAATTGTAAAAGTTTTAGTTGATGATACTACTCCTATTGAATTTGATCAACCTCTATTTTTGGTTGACCCATCCTAGTTATTATTATAAATAATTGATTATGTTTAATAAAATATTAATAGCAAATAGAGGTGAAATTGCACTTAGAATTATCCGTACCTGTAAAGAGATGGGAATCAAAACTGTTGCCGTTTATTCCACTGCTGATAAAGATAGTTTACATGTTAGGTTTGCTGATGAAGCTGTTTGTATTGGTCCCGCTGCTAGTTCAGAATCTTATTTAAAGATTTCTAATATTATAGCAGCTGCTGAAATTACTAATGCGGATGCCATTCATCCTGGATATGGTTTCTTAGCTGAAAACTCAAACTTTTCAAAAATTTGTGGTGAAAATAACATCAAATTTATTGGTGCTTCACCGTCAATGATTGATGGTATGGGGGATAAAGCCGCAGCAAAAGAAACAATGAAAAAAGCTGGAGTACCTACTATTCCTGGATCTGTTGGTATTATTCCTGACTTTAAAACATGCAAAAAACTAGCTATTGAAGTTGGATACCCCGTAATGCTAAAAGCAACTGCTGGTGGGGGTGGTAAAGGAATGCGTTTGGTTTGGGAAGCTGAAAATCTAGAAGACGCTTGGAGCAGCGCTAGACAAGAATCAAAAGCTGCATTTGGAAATGATGGGATGTATATGGAAAAATTTATTGAAGATCCAAGACACATTGAGATACAAATTATAGGTGATTATACAGGTAAAGCAGCACACCTTTCTGAAAGGGATTGCTCTATTCAAAGAAGACATCAAAAATTAGCTGAAGAAACTCCATCTCCATTTATGACAGAGAAATTAAGAGCAGATATGGGAGAGGCTGCTATTTTAGCCGCAGAGGCTGTAAAATATGAAGGTGTTGGGACGGTAGAATTCCTTGTAGATAAGCATAGAAAATTCTTTTTCATGGAAATGAATACCCGTATTCAAGTGGAACATCCTATTACGGAGGAAGTAGTTGATTATGATTTGATTCGTGAGCAAATTAAAGTAGCAGCTGGAATTAAAATTTCAGGAGAAAATTATTTCCCTCAGCTGCATGCAATTGAATGTAGAATTAATGCTGAAGATCCTGAAAATAACTTTAGACCTTGTCCTGGTTTAATCACTAATTTTCACGCACCAGGTGGTCATGGAATAAGAATTGACACACATGTGTATGCAAATTATATGATTCCTCCTTTTTATGACTCTATGATCGCTAAAGTAATTACAGTTGCCCAGACAAGAGAAGAGTCGATAGCGAAAATGGAAAGAGCGTTAGATGAATTTATTATTGAAGGAGTAAAAACAACTATACCTTTTCACAAGAAACTAATGAAAGATAAAGATTTTAGAGCTGGTAACTATACAACTAAATTTATGGAAACATTCGAGATGTAAAATATAAAAGCCCACTAAATAGTGGGCTTTTTTTTTGCATTACATTTGAATTACTCTAATATTACCTTTCGTACTACTATTCCTTTATCGGTTATAATTTTTAAGAAATATGTGCCTGATACAGAAAAACAAATTGTAGCACCTTTTTTGCTAGCAACATGCTTTCCATCTAAAGAATATAAATTAATTTGAATCACATTAAGGTCAGTCTTAATATTAATAACTCCTGTTGATGGATTTGGAAAAACTGATATATCAACATCAATCAAATCTTGGATAGAGTTAGCAGTAGATAATTCCCCCCATCTTTTTTCGAACTCTTGCAAATAAATATTTGCAATTGTTGCATCATGTATAATTATTGTATTTTCATCAGAATTATTTTCAGCATTACTACTCCAATTGTGAGATCCTGTTAATAGAGTAGGATTAGAAGAGGTATTGTTAGCGTCGGCAATTGAATATTTATGATGAAAAGAATGAGTCACCCCCATGTGTGATTTAACATTTACTCCAGCAGCAACTAAGTTAGCGAATTCAGATCCTGTTGTATTTTCTTGCTCGATAATACCTCTTATATTTACTCCGAACTGATTATCTTTCTCAATTACAGCAAGGCCAAGATCATCTCTAGTAAATCCTAGAAGTCCGAATTCTAAAGTATAATCTACATCATTAATAAATTTTAAAATACGTGAGGTTGTTTGGTCAGAAGGCGAAAAATACACTTCTATATCCTTGCCATTTACAACAAATTTATGAGGTGTATTATCTGTTTTATTGCTTCCAAAATTTCCTCCCCACATTTCTTCAAATTCTAAAGAATATGCCTTAGCAATAGCTTCATCCTGAATGAAAATAATATTATTATAGTCATTAAATAAATTTGAAGGGTTAGACCAATTAGTAGATCCACCCATTACCCATGAATTTTCAGTTGAATCTGCATCTATAATAATAAATTTATTATGCATTATTCCAGCAAGAGAAGGGTCTCGATAAATAATTGGAATATTTGAATTTAATGATGAAAGCATAGAATTCACAACATCATCATCTGCAATATAACGTACAGATACTCCTCTATTATATGCATCATTTATTGCATTTGCAATAGTAGCATCTGAAGCATTATACACGCAAATATCCAGCGTATTTTGAGCCAAATCCATGTAGGCCGCTATTGTATCATTAAAATAAGTAGTTATGTTCTGAGCATCAACTCCTGAAGAGACAGTCACATCTACAGAGTGATTAAAATATGGTCTTATAGATCCTGATGAATTAGATGCAGTAGAGTAAAGTCCAATAGAAGAAAAAGTTGTGTCTACACCAATTACAGAATAACATTTTACATAATAAAAAGTAGCAGGCTGCAATCCAGTTAAACTAATACTGTGTGTTAAGGTATTTCCACCATTACTTAAAACTGTCCCCAATCCATTTCCTAACCCATAATTACAATTTGTAGATGATGAATCAGAAACACCCCAAGATAAATCAAAAGATGAAGTTGTAATATTTGATTGTACAACGCCAGAAGTAAAAATTAAAGCACCAGTTTGTATAATATCAGCTGAATCTCTAGGAAGAATCTGATAGCCATCATTTGCAGGGTTAGAAAAAGTGAATTGTGAAGATATTCCAACTAATGTAACTGGACCCATAGGGATTAATGAATTTTCCAAAGGACTACCTCCTCTTATATATACTTTTCCAATTTGACTATTAGATGTAAAATCATGTGTTCCTGACGTAAAAAGTGATCCTCCACTATTAAAAATTACATTATTAATTTGAATTAGTTCTGATTCTGTTGTTTCTCCAATTTGAGTTGGTGTAATTAACTGAGG
>CATIQX010000029.1 GCA_949531795.1 Cryomorphaceae bacterium
AAAATATTTATGTACAAATTAGAAGAATTAAATGCAAAAAAAGTTGCTGATTTAAAAGTAATTGCAACAGAATTAAACCTCAAAAAATTTGAGAAATTAAAGAAAGAAGATTTGGCTTATGCCATTTTAGATCATCAGGCAGAAAACAAACAACCTCAATCTACTACAGTAATAAAGAAAGATCAAAGAACGAGAACAAATATTCCAGAAAAAAAAGTACTAAAGAAGCCTGAACATGCTGAACTAAAAACTAAAGTTCCACAGCCAAATCAAAAGCAAAATATTAAAACAGAAAAACCTCAACCAATTCCAAATGGAAATGATAAAAAAAATGTGCCTAAAAAGCCAGTTCATAACCATCAGAAAAATAATGAGGAACGAAATACAGCTAACAAGGTTGTGCATAATCATCCAAAGAATGATAATGAGCAAAAAGCAGCTAAAAAGCCGGTTCATAATCATCAGAAAAATAATGAGGAACGAAATGCACCAAAGAAACCTGTACACAATCATCCAAAAAAAGAAAATGAGCAAGGCAATTCGCATCCAAAACACAACAACAATAAAAACCAAGCAAACAGCAACACTCCCCCATCTAAATATGACTATAACTTTGATGGTATAATCAATACAGAAGGGGTAATTGAAATTATGCCTGATGGATATGGTTTTATGCGTTCAAGCGATTACCACTATTTGTCATCTCCAGATGATGTGTATGTTTCACATTCACAAATTAAGTTATTTGGTTTAAAAACGGGTGATACAATTAAAGGTACAGTTCGTCCACCAAAAACGGGTGAAAAATATTTTCCTTTAATACAAGTTGAAAGTATCAATGGTCGCGATCCAGGAATTGTTAGAGACAGGATTCCTTTCCATCATTTAACTCCACTCTTCCCTTATGAAAAGTTTAATCTTTTAGGAAAAGGACACAATAATGTATCCATTAGAATGTTAGACATCTTCACTCCAATTGGGAAAGGACAAAGAGGTTTAATTGTAGCACAACCCAAAACAGGTAAAACGGTATTATTAAAAGATATTGCTAATGCAATTGCTGATAATCATCCTGAAGTTTATATGATTATATTACTGATTGATGAACGCCCTGAAGAAGTTACAGATATGGAAAGAAGTGTAAATGCTGAAGTGATTGCTTCTACATTTGATGAGCCAGCAAGCAGACACGTCAAAGTAGCTGATATTGTACTAGAGAAAGCTAAAAGAATGGTAGAGTGTGGACATGATGTGGTTATTCTGTTAGATTCAATTACTCGACTAGCAAGAGCATACAATACAGTACAACCTGCTTCAGGTAAAATATTAAGTGGAGGAGTTGATGCAAATGCACTTCACAAACCAAAGCGTTTCTTTGGTGCAGCTCGAAAGATTGAAAAAGGTGGATCGCTAACTATTTTAGCAACTGCTCTTACGGAAACTGGAAGCAAAATGGATGAAGTGATCTTTGAAGAATTTAAAGGAACGGGGAACATGGAATTACAATTAGATAGAAAAATTGCCAATAGAAGAATTTATCCTGCAGTTGATCTAGTATCTTCTTCTACTAGGCGCGAGGATTTACTACTAGACAAAGAGCATATACAAAGAATTTGGGTACTAAGAAATTACTTAGCTGACATGAATCCTATTGAAGCAATTGAATTTATGAAAGATAGATTACAAAAAACAAAAGACAATACAGAGTTCTTAGTAACAATGAATGGGTAACTACTCATTAAAAAGTAAAGAAATTATAATATATCCCTACCAAATTGGTGGGGATTTTTTTTCTTCGACTAATTAAAATTACTTGGCATTAAACTAAAAATCAACTAATAAACACACCATAAATCACACTCCCACTTCCAGTCATACTAGCATAGATAGCATTATCAGCATACAACTTTTCTTTAATTTTATTAAGTTGTGGATACTTTACAAAAGCAGCAACTTCAAAGTCATTTTTTACTATTTCTTTCCAATTTTCAATAGGTTGATTTATTAAATCTAACAGAGAGTTTTTAGTTTGATTTGGAATAACACCTTTATAGGCCTCAGCAGTAGAAATATGCAATTCAGGGAAAATAAACTTCAATCTATAAGCTGATAAGTCAAAATTAATTCTCATCATTTCCTCTCCTATTCCTGTTATATATTTTGGTAAATTTTCAATAAAAAAAGGGCAATCAGCTCCTAATTGCAAAGCGTATTCTTCTAATTCTATAACACTTAGTCCTAGATCAAAAAGTTCATTCAAAGCTTTTAATGCAAAAGCACCATCAGCCGAACCCCCACCTAAACCAGCCCCAATAGGAATTTGCTTGTGCAAATGCATAGTCACATTACCAATTTCAAAATCAGAACACAACAGTTCAAAAGCTTTAATACAAAGATTACTATTTCCCGGTATTTCTATTCCTGAACTAGAGAAACAAAAATCCTCAGAAGGGAAAATTTCCAACATATCAAATAATTCATTTACTGGATAAAAAACAGAAGATATTTTATGATAACCATCAGCTTGTTTTTCAAGCACGTTTAGGCCAATATTTATTTTAGCATTTGGGTATACTATCATGATAACTCTTAGTTTTCAACAACAAAAATAATCAACTCAAATTTTATAGGCCTCCACAAATCATTTTATTTAACTTTGTTATACTTTATAAATATAACTACAATGGATTATTTAGCATTTGAAAAACCAATTGAAGAGCTGATTATTAAGCTTGAAAAAGCTAAAGAACTTGGTAAAGATGGCTCTATTGATATTAGCAAAACAGTTTCTGATATTGAGTCTCAAATTGAAAGTACTCGAAAAGAAATCTATGGAAGTTTAACTTCATGGGAAAAAGTGCAATTATCACGACATCCTCAAAGACCTTATACTTTGGATTATATTGAAGCACTCTCTGATGGTGATTTCATAGAATTACATGGTGACAGAGGAGTGAAAGATGATAAAGCTATGGTTGGTGGTTGGGGTACAATTGGTAAACAATCTGTTATGTTTATTGGACAACAAAAAGGAAGAAACACTAAACAAAGACAGTTTCGTAATTTTGGAATGGCAAATCCTGAAGGATACCGAAAAGCATTAAGGCTTATGAAAATGGCTGAAAAATTTAGCAAACCTGTTGTTTGTTTAATAGATACTCCTGGTGCTTTCCCCGGACTAGAAGCAGAAGAAAGAGGACAAGGAGAAGCTATTGCACGTAACATTCTTGAAATGACGAAATTAGAAGTTCCGATTATTGTAGTAATAATTGGTGAAGGAGCATCAGGTGGTGCATTAGGAATAGGAGTTGGCGACAAGATACTAATGCTAAATAATGCATGGTATTCAGTTATCTCTCCTGAAAACTGCTCTACTATCCTTTGGGGGAATTGGGATCATAAGGAAACTGCAGCTGATGCTTTAAAACTAACTGCAACTAACATGAAGGGAATTGGTTTAGTTGACGAAATTATTAAAGAACCTTTAGGAGGAGCACATACTTTTCCACAAGAAACCTTTAAAATAGTTAAGAAATCAATTACCAAAGCAATTAAGGAATTTATTGATATTGAAAAAAACACTCTAGTACATAACCGAATGGAAAAATTCTCAAACATGGGAGTAGTAAACGAATAATTAGATGGCGAAAAAAATAGGACAAAGAACATTAAAAGCAACCACAACTGCAAAGATTGATGGGAAACTGCAACCTCAAGCAATTGAATTAGAACAAGCTGTCTTAGGAGCTTTAATGATTGATAACGAATCCTTATCAGATGCAATTGACTCACTTCAAGCGGAGTATTTTTATAAAGCAGAACATCAAAGAATATTTGAAGCTATCGTAAACCTATTTAATCATACCCAACCGGTTGACATACTTACTGTTTCGGAAGAGTTGAAACGAATGGAAGAATTAGAATTTATAGGAGGTCTTTCCTATATTTCAGAGTTGACAAATAATGTTTCCTCTTCATCTAACACAGAGTTTCATGCACGAATCATTGCCGAAAAGTTTATTAAACGTTCGCTAATTAGTATTTCTAATAATATTATTGGTGATGCTTTTAATGATTCTGTAGATATATTTGATTTATTAAATACTGCAGAAGAAAAACTGTTTACAGTTACTGAAGGAACACTTAGAAAAAGTTACGATAAAATGAGCACCTTGATTAAGGGTGCGCTTGAAAGTATTGAAATACTTAGAAACAAAGAAGATGGATTAAGTGGAGTCCCCTCCGGTTTCTCAAACTTAGATAGAATTACATCAGGCTGGCAAAAATCTGATTTAATAATTGTTGCTGCTAGACCAGGTATGGGTAAAACAGCCTTTGCTTTAACTATGGCAAGAAATGTTGCAGTTGATCACAACACTCCTATTGGATTCTTTTCTTTGGAGATGTCAGCAGAGCAATTAGTAAATCGTTTGATTGCTAGTGAAGCAGAATTAGGTGCTAGCAAATTACGTAGAGGAGACTTAGCTGACCATGAAATGGTTCAGTTACACGAAAAAATAAAACACTTATCAGAAGCACCTATATATATTGATGACACACCAGGACTTACTGTTTTTGAACTAAGAGCAAAAGCAAGAAGGTTAGTTAAAAATAATGGAGTAGGAATCATCATGATTGACTACCTTCAGTTAATGAGTGCTGGAGGTAATGCAGGAAATAGGGAACAAGAAATTTCTACAATTTCTCGTTCACTTAAAGGTATTGCAAAGGAGTTGAAAATTCCTGTTATTGCCCTATCACAAGTAAATAGGGGGGTAGAAAGCCGTACTGGAATTGGGAGTAAACGACCTATGCTATCTGACCTTAGGGAATCAGGAGCAATTGAGCAAGATGCTGATATTGTAACTTTCATTTACCGTCCTGAATACTATAAAATTTATGAATGGGATAATGGAGATGATTCTAGAGGACAAGGAGAAATAATCATTGCAAAACATAGAAATGGTTCTTTGGCTAATGTGCGTTTGAAATTCACTGGTGATTTTGCAAAATTCTCTGATCTTGATTATTTTGATGGTAGTGAATTTGATGATGAAGGTGATAACTCTTCAATGATATCCATGTCATCAAGCATGAATAAAGATAATCAAGATGCCCCATTTTAAACCTTTTAAAAAACTAAGTTTACTTTTACTCTTCTGCAGTATTATTTTTTCTGCAAAAGCTGCTTATATTTTTATTCCTATGGACCAAAGTCAAGGCAATCATCTAAAAGCTTATGGAATAGCTTTTTATGCCATTGAAAGAGAAATAAAGGTAGATTGGCTACTTAATTACAAAGGAGGTAGCTTTATGATAAAACAACATGAAGCTATAGAAGAGGAATGCAATGTAAGAGGAGTTTCTTATCAATTAATTGCAGATTTACAGTCCACACAAATATTACAATCTATTTCCAGCCCAGAAGTAAACCAGGATGTTGTCCGTTTAGAAAAATCACCTAAAATAGCTATATATTCTCCTAATAATAAACAACCATGGGACGACGCAGTAACCATGGCTCTTACTTATGCTGAAATTCCTTATGAAGTAGTTTATGATGAAGAAGTTTTAGCTAATTTATTACCCCTTTACGACTGGCTACACCTACATCATGAAGATTTTACAGGACAATATGGGAAATTTTATGCCAGTTTTAAAAATGCTACTTGGTATAAAGACCAGAAAATTGCTTATGAAAAACTAGCAAAAAAGCTAGGATACAATAAAGTTTCTGATGAGAAGTTAGCAGTTGCAAAAAAAATAAAAGAGTTTGTAACAGCTGGCGGTTTTCTATTCGCAATGTGTAGTGCAACAGATAGTTATGATATTGCTTTAGCCAATGAAGGGAATGACATATGTCAACATATGTTCGATGGGGATGCAGCTGACCCTTCTGCTGAAGAAAAACTAGATTTTAGTAAAACATTAGCTTTTAAAGACTTTACTTTAGTAAAAAACCCTAATCAATATGAATTTTCTTCTATTGATGCAACACAAACTAGAAGAGTAAACCCTAAAATTGATTTTTTTACTCTTTTTGATTTCTCTGCAAAATGGGATCCTATACCAACTATGTTATGTCAAAACCACATGCAAGTTATTAAAGGCTTTATGGGACAAACTACAGCCTTTAAAAACCAATATATAAAATCGGATGTACTAATAATGGGGGAAACAAAAGCAAGTAATGAGGCACGTTATATTCATGGGAAATTAGGAAATGGTACTTGGACTTTTTACGGTGGGCATGACCCTGAAGATTATCAACATAAAGTAGGTGACCCGAAGACGGATCTTTCCCTACACCCTAATTCACCAGGATATCGTCTTATTTTAAATAATATTCTTTTTCCTGCTGCCAAAAAGAAAAAATTGAAAACTTAAAATGAATTTCAAAATATTACTTTTATATTCATTAGTAATTAGCTAAGATAAAATAACCCTATCCCCTTCATACCAAGAAACATAATTGTTTTGGTAAATCTTTTCAATAGCATTACGTTTAATCTTCATAGTTGGAGTAAGTAATTCATTCTCTACGTTCCAATCTTCCTTAACTATAATGAGATTATGTATTTTTTCATGTCCATCTAACTTAGGATTAACTACTTTTAATGTAGTTGTAAAACTTTTAATTAAATCCTCTCTACTTTTTAATTTACCTCTTTCAGATAGCACAACTATTGCAATAGGCTGAGGAACTCCAATACCAACTACACAAACTTGCTCTATATTTTTATTAGCTGAAAGTTTCATCTCAATTGGTGATGGAGCAACATATTTCCCTTTACTTGTTTTAAATAAATCCTTAACCCTTCCAGTAATCTTAAGAAAACCTTGACTATCTATCTCTCCTTCATCACCAGTGTGTAACCAACCATCAATTATAGTTTTACTTGTTTCTTCTACATTCTTATAGTAACCATCCATAAGAGCAACATGTTTAATCAGTATTTCTTTTCTTTCAGACAATTTAACTTCACAAAGAGGTAAGGCTTGCCCAACTGAACCAATATTTATATTATCATTATAACTCACGTGTGAATAACAAGTATTTTCGGTCATAGCATATGCTTCCTGAATATTTATTCCTAAACGAGCGAACCATTTAATTAGAGAAATTGGTGTTGGAGCAGCTCCTGTAAATACATTAGTCGCTTTATTTAATCCTAACCCCTTTTTAATTTTACTTTTAATTAATGTAGATATAATTGGAATTGAAAGCAATACATTTAACTTATTCTGAGGTAATTTTGTTAGAATTCCCTGCTGGAATTTACTCCAAATTCTAGGAACACCTAAAAAAACAGTAGGAGAAGCTTCTGATAAATTAGCAGCAAAAGTATCTAAGCTTTCTGCAAAATATACTTTACCTCCTGAATACAAACTTCCCATTTGCACTAATAAACGTTCTGCGATATGGCAAAGTGGCAAGTAAGAAAAGAATGATTCGTTGGTCAAATGCAATGCCTCAGAAGCATGCGTGGTTGCAAAACTAAAATTAAAAAATTTATGCATAACTCCTTTAGGATCTCCTGTTGTTCCTGAGGTATAAATTATAGTTGCTAAATCTTGTGCTTCACGGACAATATTTTCCTTTATTGGAGAAATATCTTTTGTCACTTCATTCCAATTAGGATAATCTTCATTATAAAAAGGAAAAGTAATACAAGGTAAATCAGAAGGGACTCCAGGCTTCATAATAGCATAGTCATCTAATTTACCAACAAATA
>CATIQX010000030.1 GCA_949531795.1 Cryomorphaceae bacterium
CTATCAGCAGGATAATAAATTTCAGTATTAACATCCCTAATTCTAGTATTGTCATAAAGGACAGTGCTTGTATGCCCTATATTAAAGGTTTGGGCGAATGAATTCGACGAAAAAAACAAAAAAAATATTAAAACTAAATTAACTTTAAAGGGTCTAAAAATTTTCATCTTGTATTATATTTTAAAGAAAAAGTAGTGTTTTCATTCAGCAAAATTACACAATAATTAGCTAAAAAAGTTAGAAATTAGGACCGAGAGGCCCACCAAAAAGAAACCCACTCAATGAGTGGGTTTTTATTTATACTAATTTAGTACATTTTTTTATATTATGAATATATATTTTACCAATTGGAGGAATAAACAATTCCATTTTATATATATTGATTTTATTATTCAGACTTTACACCTACATCAAGATCTGTCAATATAAAACCAAGCATAGATAACCATTTATCTACACGATCCTTTGTTAATTCATATTGATTCCCCTCATCAAGAGCAAGACCGTAAAATAAGTCCTTATTTAAAAGAGCCTTAGACTCTACAAATTCATACCCTTCCGTTGGCCAATTACCAATAATTTTACCTTCATTTCTAATAACTTCTTTTGCTAAAATCCCTATACCATCTACAAAATAATCCTCATAACTATATTGATCTCCTAAGCCGAATATAGCAATTGACTTATCACTAAAATTAATTTCTTGGAAGGTCGGAAAGAAACGTTCCCAATCGCTCTGCAAATCACCATCATACCATGTGGATATCCCTAATAAAAGAAGATCAAATTTAGTAAAGTCATGTACACTTGCACTTTCAACATGTATAGTCTCAACATTATACTTGCTTAATTTTTTAACAATATACTCCATTACATCTTCAGTATCACCCGAATCTGAACCCCATATTATTCCAATATTCATTTCTTCTAATTTCATTATCCAACTTGTTAATATTTATTTGCAAATTAAAGTAATTTAATTTAGAATTAGTCTTAATAAATATAGTATTTTAGCCAAAAAAAAAAAATGAAATATCTATTTATAATTATATTATTGCTTTTTAATTTAAACATGTTCTCGCAAATTAAAAAGCAGAAGGATATTAAGGCAATAAAGTCAATGTGTGGGTGCTATGAAGTAACATTTAAATTCGCAGAAACATTTAATTACTCAAATGACTCAACATACATTCCATCAAAAAATAAAATAGCTTACGCACTAGAGTGGATTGATTTGACATACCAAGATAAAAACAACTTAATTATTCAGCACATACTACAAATGGGTAATGATAGTAATGCTTATATAATGAAGCATTGGAGACAAGATTGGAATTACCAAAACAGAAAATTTTTAATTTACGATCACAAAAACAAATGGAATAAATTAGTTACAAAATACAATTCAACGAAAGGTCAATGGACTCAGAAAGTATATCAAGTTGATGACAGTCCAAGGTATGAAGGCTCAGGAACTTGGGTATACATTGACAAAAAAACATTTTGGGAAAATACAGTTGATGCTCCACTACCAAGAAGAGAAAGAACCATACGATCAGACTATAACGTGCTAAACAGAGGGAATAGAATAGAAATCACCGACTCAGGGTGGCAACACAAGCAGAATAATCACAAGATATTGAGAACAGACACCGCGAATGATGTGTTAATTGCCAGCGAATATGGAATTAACAACTATGTAAAAGTTAGTAATGAAAGATGTGAATATGCTAAAATATGGTGGAATAAGAACTCCGAAAAATGGAAAATTGTAAGAAATGAATGGGAACTTGTTTTTGAACAAAACGACACTATATCTTTAAAAACAAGTTATAATGATAAGCCGCTTTGGGGATATCTTTTTTCTGATGAATATTCTAAAAAGAATGAAATTAAAAACATCATTAACAACTTTGTTAAATAAACAAAAATTAATTGAAATGAAAAATAAATTACAAAACACTTTAATAACTCTTCTGATCTGTTGTTCATCTTTAACTGCACAAAATAATCAGATATCACTAAATTCAGGATATACAAATCAGAGCTTCTTTAGTATGCAAAATGGTGAAATACTAAATGTCCCAAATGATGATTGGGATTTAGCATTCAGCACTGATGCATTTTCAGCAACAATTAGGATTAATGACGGAAAGGGGGTAGAATTATACACCTACCATTTAGGAGATACAAGTAGCTGGAATAATATTAATAATAGTACTCCAAATATTCTAATTAATCCAATGTATAACAGCGATACGGATTGGGATTATGGAGCTTTTGACACAAATCAAACTGGAGGATTTGATTATGGATGGGGAGTCTATAACCTACAAACCCATCATATCATTGGAGATTCTTTATTTCTTATTAAATCAATAAATGGAAACTGGAAAAAACTATGGCTAGAAAAAAAAGCTAGTGGCGAGTACCAATTTAAATACGCAAACTTGGATGGAACAAATGAAATATCTCAAAATGTTTTAGCGACTAATTATGACAATAAAAGATTTGTATATTTTTCTCTTGATAATAATGTTATTATGGACAGAGAACCAATATCAAGTGATTGGGATATCACATTTACTAAATATATTACATCTGTTCAAGGTATGCCATATCCAGTAACTGGAGTTTTAAGTAATGTTGGAATCGAAGTTGCACAAGCAGATAATATTTCTACCCCACTAAATTATACTGATTATATAACACATAGTTTTGAACAACCAATTAATACCTTAGGGTACGATTGGAAAACATATCAAGGGAGCTATGTGGTAAACCAAAATAGATGTTACTTTGTAAAAGATTATCAGCAGAATATTTGGAGATTAGTTTTCACAGAATTTGATGGAACATCAACGGGAAACATTAAATTTAACACAGAACTTGTATCAGCCACATTATTTGATGATATAGATAATGGAAAATTAATGAGTATTTACCCAAATCCAGTATTACACAATGAAAATATAACATTAGTATATGACATGCAAAATGAAAATAGTATTGTAACTATTTATAACCTCATTGGAAGTGAAGTATATAGCTCAAGACTATATGAAAAAGGGTTAAACACACATAATATCCCATCAAATAAACTTAAAAGAGGTACTTATATTATTTCAGTAAACAGTAATGGCAAAACATTTAATGAAAGGTTAATTATAAATTAATTAACATGAAAAATTTTTATTTGCTAATTTCTATCTTTTGTATACACAATCTAAATGCTCAAGATACTTTATCGGATAAAAATATAGCTCTAAAAAGTAACCTTAATGAAGTTGTAGTTACTGGGCAATTATCTGAAACAACTGCTGAAGATGCAGTTCATAAAATTCGTGTCATTGGTAGTAAGGAATTGAATTCAGGTTTATTTACTGATCTAGCGAGTGCTCTTTCCAAGAGACTAAATATTCGACTATCTGAAGATAATATTCTAGGATCAAGCATCTCAATTCAAGGAATATCTGGCCAAAATGTAAAAATTTTAATCGACGATGTACCCATAATAGGCAGGCTAAATGGAAATATAGACTTGTCACAAATTAATCTTAATAATATTGAAAGAATTGAAATTGTGGAAGGACCTCTATCTACAATTTATGGCACAGATGCTTTGGCTGGAACAGTAAATATTATAACTAAAGAACAAACTATAAATCAAAAATCACTTACTACCTATTATGAAACAATTGGTAAATATAATTATGATTTCCTGCTAGCAGAAAACATAAAAGAGAATACAGTTACATATGGGTTTAGTAGAAAATTTTTTAATGGCTGGTCATCTGATCAAAAGTTCAGATTAATTCCGATAAGAGAATTAGCAGACAAAAATCGCAATAAGCAATGGAAACCTAAAGAACAAATATCTCATAAGCTATCGTTTAAAAAAAATAAAGATTTATACTCATATAATAATTATATTGAAAGATTCCATGAAAAGATAACAAATAGAGGTATACCTCTGGAGCCTTATTATGAAAATGCATTTGATGAATATTATCACACATTCAAAACAAATTTAGGCTCTGATATTAAATTTAAATACGAAAAACATAAAATAAGATTACTTCTAGCACATAATAAGTATACAAGAACTAAAGAAACCTTCTACAAAAACCTTACTGACTTATCAGAAATTATAGTGCTAGATGATAATATGCAAGATACCTCTCAGTTTAAATTATGGATGGCAAAAGTTGGTGTTTCAAAGGATTATAATAAATTAAAATACCAAATAGGTGTAGACTTAAACAAACAATCTGCCAAGGGAAACAGAATATCAGAGGGATATCAAGAAAAAGGTGATTATGCTTTATTCTCAATAATTGAATATAAAGCAAATGATATTATTGTGATAAGACCTTCTTTAAGAATAATTTATAATACTAAATACAAAGCTCCAATTGTTCCTGCAATAAACACCTTATTTAAATGGGGGGAGAATAAAATAAGAATTAGTTATGCAAAAGGATTTAGAGCTCCAGATTTTAAAGAGTTATTCTTTGAGTTTATAGATGTAAATCATAATATTGTAGGTAATGAGTTGCTTTTAGCCGAGGAATCTAATAATTTTAATATTAATACTACGATATCTAAAAAACTAATACAGACTGAAATAGTTTCAGATATAAGCCTTTTTTATAACAACATATCAAATAAGATTGACCTTTTAAATTCATCACTTGAAACTAACCAATATAGCTACTTCAATATTGCGAAATACGAGACTAAAGGCATCTCATACAGGTCAACTATATTAATATCAAATACTGAAATTAATTTTGGAATATCATATATTGGGAGATACAACAAGTTTGCTGATGAATATAATCTTGCTAAATTTAATTTTTCCCAAGATTTAAATATTAATGCTTTATTTCAAATAGGAAAGAAAACCAAATTAAATATATATTATAAAAAAACAGGAGAAATACCAATCTTTACATTAGATAATAATGATGTAGTTGAAGTGTATTCAGATACATATAATATGTTAGATCTCTCAATTAACAGAATAATTTACAACAATATAACAATAACAATTGGAGCTAAAAATTTATTTAACATAACTGATATTAAACAATCTAGCGAAAATAATACTGTGCACTCTAACAATAATAACACTATATCTGTTGGCTATGGAAGAACCTTCTTTACAAGTTTAAAATTTAAGTTATGAAAAAAATAAACATCATATATCTATTTGCTTTAATTCTCTCATGTGAACAAAATGAAATGCCCATAACTTCACATATACCAGGAGATATTATTACTAAACAAATAAATATGGGAAGCTCTTACAGTAAGCAGATATTTTACTCTCTTAATGATAATGTAGAATTAACAGAAAACATTAAAACAGATTGGGATTTAGCTTTTGAAAGCTCATCAAATGGCTGGAATATAATCATAAATTCATCAACTTTTAGCCAATTAGCAGAGTTAGTAGATATTAATTTTAATGATATTATTACTGTTAATAATCTTGACTGGAAATGGGATGACCCCTCAGGGATCAATTATAACTCAGCTTTTGGAGATTATAGAAATAAAAATTCCATCTACGTCCTAGATAGAGGCTATAAAATAAATGGTAATTCCAGAGGTTACAAAAAGATAATGATTGATTCCGTAAATAATACAGCATATTACATTAAATATTCAAATCTAGATAACACTAATATTCAGAATTTAGAAATCAAAAAGGATAGCACTTATAATTTCCAATATATTTCATTAGATAATGGAGAAACTATAAATATAGAGCCAAAAAAAGAATACTGGGATTTACTGTTCACTCAATACACACATCTTTTTTCAGACAATGAAGAAAATCCTGCATATTTAGTTACTGGTGTACTAACAAATTACCTTCATAACATTATGGTTGCTTCAGACACAATAAATAAATTTGTAGATATTGAGCTAAATATGATTGATCAGTATAGTTTCACCAATATACAAAATGAGATTGGTTATGATTGGAAATCATATAATTTTACTAGCCAGAGCTATACCGTTAATTCAGAAATAACATATATTATTTCTGATATTAATGACCGATATTTTAAATTACATTTTATTGACTTTTACAATGATAATGGTGAAAAAGGTAACCCTAAATTTGAGATTCAAAAATTATGAATAGACAATAATTTATAAAAAATATCAGTTTGGTATTTTTGCTGGAATAACAATTCCTAGATTTGTAACTTAAAAAAATAAGTATAGAAATAAATACTTTAAAAAGTAATATTGGATTTAATCAAATGGATTAGTAGCCCAAATATTAAGCTCATTAATAAATCCTCTATCATCCATCTCAATAACAGAAATTATTGAATGTGATATTTCCTTTGGAGTTAACTTATTATCTACATCTTCTCTCTCTACTCTTACAGGGTTTCCAAACGCAGTTGTAACTTCACTAGGATTCACTTGGCAAACTCTAATATTGTGAGGTCTTAATTCAGCTTGCCAACACTGTGTTAAACACCTAACAGCAAATTTTGAAGATGAGTAAATACTTCCATTTTTATACCCTTTTAGACTTGCTGTTGAGCCAATATTTATAATAGTTCCATAAGATTCGTTTATCATAAAGGGAATAACCTCTCTAGTAAATAATGCAAGTCCAAAAACATTCACATTAAATACTTTTAAGAAATCCTCGATATTTAATTCATCAATAGATTTTCTAACACCAATACCCGCATTATTTATTAAAACATCTACCCTTCCATCTAAAATATCTAAACATTTTTTTGCATTCTCATGCATATTTTCATGATCAGAAATATCAAATTTAATAATCTTAGATCCAGTATATCTCTTAGCTTCACCTAATCTTTCTTCCGATCTCCCCGTAATCAATACGTTCGCACCTTTTTCAACTAGTTCCCTTGCTGTTTCCCTTCCAATTCCAAGACTGCCACCCGTAATAATAATATTTTTCCCTTGTACATTCATCTTTTAATTATTCAAGTTACAAATTTAA
This sequence comes from Cryomorphaceae bacterium, assembly GCA_949531795.1. Classification (GTDB taxonomy): domain Bacteria; phylum Bacteroidota; class Bacteroidia; order Flavobacteriales; family BACL11; genus UWMA-0277. Next base: position 7,010 of record CATIQX010000030.1, read on the forward strand.
TCAATGATTTTAAAAAATAGTTAAAAATGCCATAATATCTATTTGATCTTATTTTTTAATATTATTATAATAAGTTTTTTAATTTTGAAAATAATTTAAAAATATATATTATGGAAAAAATATTAATACTATCTCAGCTAATAGTTGCAATCTCAGTAATTATTGTTTGGGTATTTAGAAGAGAAAATATTATAGTTGAATTTGAGCAATATGGTATTTCTGATATTATTAGAAATATAGTTGGGGCTTTAAAAATATCTCTAGCAACAATTCTAATTTTAGGGATTTGGTACCCTCAATTTTTAACTTTATCATCATTAAGTATGGCATTTCTAATGATTTGCGCTCAATACTTTCATATTAAAGTTAAAAATCCATTTAACAAGTTTATTCCGTCTCTTTGCCTTCTTGTATTGTGTTTATTTATTGCCGCAAAAAGTCTTGCTATAATTTAATTTATGAACTATAATTTAGCAATCTTGCTTTTTTCAGCAATTTCCTTTATCTTCTATGGAGTAAGTTCATTTTATTCTGACAGAATGATTCTTGAATATGACAGGTGGGGGTATAAAAAGTTTAGGAAATTAATAGCATCATTACAGTTTGTAGCTGGTTTTGGGTTGTTAATTGGATTGTATTTTTCTTTATTATTAACTTTAGTATCTGCTTCATTAACACTAATGATGATTACTGCTATCTTTGTTAGAGTTAGAGTTAAGGACAATATAACCAATACATTACCTGCCATTTTATATGCAATATTAAATTTTATTATTTTCTATGAATATACTTTTTAGGGAACTTATTTTTGAACAAAATGATACTAGATAATCAAAAATAATTCAAACTTAAGGCTACTAAAATTAACAAAAATAAAAGCACTTAATCATGATTAAAACTATCATTTAAAAGATGATAATTTATAATCAGTCTAAACTATAACTTCAGATTTGATACAGATTTCAAACATATTTTTGCATTAAAATAAAAGCGAAAAAATGATTGGACTTATCAGTATAAATTACAAGCATGCTCCAGTAGAAATACGTGAGCAGTTTGATTTCTCTGATGATCAAAAATCAGACTTCCACAACATACTGAAGAACAATTATGATGTAGAAGGATTAATGATTCTTTCCACCTGTAACCGTACAGAAATTTATTTTGAGTACGAAAACCACATTGGTCAGGAAGATAAATTAATGCATGCAGTGCTGAAGGCTCTGGTGGATTTCAAATCCTTTAATGAGAGTTTATCCCCTTACATTGAGAAGAAAACTAACAAGGATGTTGTAGAGCACATATTCAGAGTAATAGCTGGTTTGGAGTCTATGATTGTTGGAGAATATCAAATTGTAGAACAACTAAAAGATTCTTTCATATTTGCTGAAAAGAAAAAAATGCTAGGACCAATTATTAATAGAATGGTTCAGAAAGCATTTGAAACAGGTAAGTTCATCCGAACTTACACCAATATTGATAAAGGAGCTATGTCTGTAAGTTATGCTGCAGTCGAAAAAGTAGCTCAAAAATTTGATATTTTAAAAATTAAGACACTTTGTGTTGGGGCAGGAGAAACAGGAGCTTTATCTATTCAGTATTTGAATAAAAAAGGATGCAAAGATATTACTATTACCAATAGAACTTTTAGTAAATCAGATAAATTAGCTAATCAACATAATATAAATATAATACCTTTTGATGAACTAAAAAAAACATTAGAATTAGTCGATGTAGCAATTTTCTCAACATCATCAAAAGAATCTTTATTAACTGTAAAAGAGGTTGAGAAAATTGTTTCCAATCGAGAAAAAGAAATACTATTTATTGACCTATGTGTGCCAAGAAACTTACCAAAAGAAATTGGAGATATTGAAAGAGTAAAGCTTATAAATATTGATGGTCTAAAAGATACAGTTAATACAAATTACAATAAAAGAAAAATGGAAGTAGTAAAGGCTGAGAGTTTCATAGCAGAATTTCTGATGGATTTTGAAGATTGGGCCTCTTTTCGTCAATTGCGCCCATCAATTCTATCATTAAAAAATCAATTTGATGAGTTGATAGATTTAGATACTGAAAAATGTAACTGCTGTAACAAATCCTTAAAAAATTGTGATAAATTTTCACATTATCAATCAAGGTTGAGCAAAAAATTTGCTGGAAGATTAATTCAGCAAATAAAGAAAGTAAGTAATAATGGTAAAAATGAACAAGCTCTTGAAATAATAAATCAAATATTTACAAATGGCAACTAAATTAGTAATTGGAACAAGGGGAAGTAAACTTGCTTTATTTCAAGCGAATTTAGTGAAAAGTAAATTAGAAAAAGCTTATCCAACTTTAGAAGTAGTGATTAATATCATTAAAACCAAAGGCGATAAAATATTAGATATAGCACTCAGTAAAATTGGAGACAAAGGATTTTTCACTAAAGAAATCCAAGATGCGTTGTATAAAAAACATGTGGATATTGCAGTTCATAGCCTAAAGGACTTACCAACTGAATTACCAAAAGGAACTCGCATAGGTGCTATTATGGAAAGAGCAAGCCATAGAGATGTTTTAGTAAGTATTGATGGTAAAAAGCTGGCTGATTTCACTTCAGAAGATAAAATTGCAACTTCTTCTCTAAGAAGGAAGTCACAATTACTTCAGATAAACAAAGAAGTTAAAGTTATAGAAATTAGAGGGAATGTAGATACCAGGATTCGTAAAATGCATGATGGACATTGTCAAGGATTGATAATGGCAGCAGCAGGAATTGAACGACTAGGACTACAAGAACACATCTCAGAGTATCTAAATGAAACACAAATGCTAACAGCACCAGGCCAAGGCGCTATTGCTATCGAAATAAGAGAGGAGGATAATTCAACGCTTGAGTTTCTATCTGTTTTAAATCACAAGGAGTCAGTAATTTGTGTTACAGCTGAACGATCATTTTTAAATAGATTAGAAGGTGGTTGTCAAATTCCTTTTGCAGCACATGCAACTTTAGATGGGGACCACTTGATTCTTGAGGGCCTAGTAGCTACTCTCGATGGAAGAAAAATTCAAAGAGAAACAATAAAAGGCAATAGTAAAGATGCAATTCAGTTAGGAATAGATTTAGCAAATTCTATAAAAAATAATGGTGGTTATGAAATTTTAGAAGAGATAAAAAAAGAATTACATTAATTGATTTTATCTGAAAAACATATAATCTTAACACATTCTGGAAGTACTGATTCTTTTCAGATATTAGAGAAATTTGGAGCGACATTACATCATTTTCCTATGATTTATATTGCTGAAAATTCATATAACAAACCTTTTAATCTTTCTGATTTTGATTATTATGTTTTTACTTCCAAAAATGGAGTAAAATCTTTTTTCAATTGTGATTTTGTAAAGGGAAAGACAATAAATACTATTTGTTTAGGGGAGAAAACAAGAAATGCTTTAATAGAAAATGGTGTAGAACCAGTTTTTATTTCTGAAGAAAGTTATGCTGATAATTTGATTACTGAATTGGTAAATAATCAAATGGTTAGAAATAAAAAAATATTATTAGTGCTAGGAAATTTGGCAGACAATAGAATTGAAGAAGGATTAAGTTCTACTTGTAATGTAAGTAGAATAAATATTTATCAAACCAATCTAGAAACATCAAAAAAGGAAGATATTACTAATCTATTAAAGAATAGAAATACAATTTCTATTTTTACGTCTCCTTCTTCTTTTCAGGCTTTTTCTAATCTTTATGACTCAGAAGAAACTACTTTAGCGAGTATCGGAACAACTACTTCCGAGTCTATTGAATCATCCGGATTTACAGTAAAAATTATTGCAACTGAACAAACTTATGATGGGATTTCAAAAGCAATTATCAATTATTATGAAACTAAAAATATAAGCCTATGACATTTCCTAAAACTAGATTAAGAAGACTAAGGTACAACCCTATTCTTAGAGACTTAGTAAGAGAAACACAAATCAGTGTAGACGATTTAATATATCCAATGTTTGTATGTACAGGTGAAAATATTAAACATGAAATTTCTTCAATGCCTGGCCAATACCAAATGTCAATTGATAATTTTATTATTGAATGTAAAAATGTTATAAAAAAAGGAATAAAAAGTATTTTGCTTTTTGGAATTCCAGATAAAAAGGACGAAAGCGGAGAGATAGCTTGCCAAGAAAGCAGTATAGTTCAAATGGCAATAAAAGAAATTAGGAAGCAGAATTTAAAACTTTTGGTTATAGCAGATGTTTGTAATTGTGAATATACAAATCATGGTCATTGTGGCACTATTCTTGATGGGGACGTAGACAATGATCTTACCATCAAAACATTAGCAAGTCAAGCTGTTTCATTAGCTAAAGCAGGTGCTGATATCATTGCACCATCTGATATGATGGATGGTAGAGTCGCAGAGATTAGAAACTCTCTAGATAAATCAGGGTTTATTAAAATCCCGATTTTATCATATGCAATTAAATACTCTTCTGCATTCTATGGTCCATTTAGGGATGCTGCTGAAAGTGCTCCTAAATATTTCGACAGAAAAACCTATCAAATGGATTCTGGAAACTCTAGAGAAGCATTTAGAGAAGTTGAACAAGATTTAAATGAGGGAGCAGATATGATAATGGTAAAACCTGCCCTAAGTTATTTAGATGTAATTTACAAGATTAAAGAATACACTAATGTTCCTGTAATTGCTTATAGTGTTAGTGGTGAGTACTCAATGATTAAAGCTGCCTCACAAAATAATTGGATTAAAGAAATGGATATAGTAATGGAAATTACTAATTCTATAAAAAGAGCTGGAGCTGATATTATTATTACGTATCATGCACTAGATATTGCTGATAGATTAAATAATAAATAAATGGATTTTACAAAAAGTATTAAAGAATTTAAATTAGCTCAAGAGGTTATTCCAGGAGGTGTTAATTCTCCGGTAAGAGCTTTTAAAAGTGTAAACTGTTCTCCTATTTTTATATCCAAAGCCAAAGGAAGTAAAATAACTGATATTGATGGTAACACCTATATAGATTTTGTTTCATCATGGGGCCCAATGATATTAGGACATGCTCACGATGATGTTTTAAAGGCTATTAACGAAACTGCTGCAAGAGGAACAAGCTATGGCGCGCCAACTATTTTAGAAACCCAAATGGCAGAAAAAATAATTTCCATGATTCCTTCTATTGAAAAAGTGAGAATGGTTAACTCTGGCACTGAGGCCACAATGAGTGCGATTAGACTTGCACGCGGATATACTAACAAGGAGTATATAATTAAGTTCTCAGGAAATTATCATGGTCATGGAGATAGTTTTCTAATTAAAGCTGGATCAGGAGCTATGACCCTAGGCTTACCTGACAGTCCAGGAGTTACTAAAAACACAGCTAAAGACACATTAATAGCTAATTATAATGACCTAAAATCGGTGGAAAGATTACTAATTGATCATAACAATAAGGTCGCTGCAATTATTGTAGAGCCTGTAGCCGGAAATATGGGTCTAGTATTACCAAACAATGAGTTTTTAAAAGGCCTTAGAGAGCTTTCTGATAAGTATAATTGTTTGTTAATTTTTGATGAAGTTATGACAGGCTTTAGATTAGCCCGAGCAGGTGCTCAAGAATATTATAACGTCTTACCAGACATAACTACATTAGGAAAAATTATAGGAGGTGGGCTCCCGGTTGGAGCTTATGGTGGTAGTAAGGAAATAATGGATTTCTTAGCTCCGAATGGTCCAGTTTATCAAGCAGGAACCCTCTCTGGAAATCCCCTTGCAATGTCAGCAGGACTAACAGTTTTAAATAAACTAGACAATAATTTTTACGAAAAGCTTGAAATTATTTCGAAATCTATCCATCAAGGTATGTTAGATAATATAACATCTACTAAGACAAAAGCAGTAATAAATAGAAATGGTTCTATGCTAACGCTATTTTTTACTGATAAAAAAGAAATCAATAACTACGAAGATGCCATATGCTGCGATAAAGAAAAATTTGCTAATTATTTCCAACTAATGCTTGATCAAGGCATCTATTTACCTCCCTCTCCTTACGAGTGCTTGTTTTTTTCTTCTGCACTTGAAAAAGAAGATATAGATAAATTTATAAATGCTAATAAAATAGCTCTAGAAAAACTTAATACATGAATTCAATTTTCTTAGATACATTAAATAAAAAAGATACAAATAGACCTCCCGTTTGGTTTATGAGACAAGCAGGTAGAATTTTACCTTCTTATCAAGCATTAAAGAAAATGCATTCTTTTTCAGATTTAATGAAAAGTCCAGAATTAGCAGCAAAGGTTACTTTATTGCCAATTAATGATTTGGGAGTGGATGCAGCTATTCTATTTTCAGATATTCTGATTGTACCTGAAGCATTAGGTATGGGATTAGAGTTTACAGAAAAAGGACCTATTTTTTCTAAACCTTTAACACAATTTGAAAAGCCATCACAGCAGTTAATTGTGGATAGAAGTAAACTCACACATGTTTACGATAACATTGATGAAATTATTAAAATTCGTCATGAAAATACTCCTTTAATTGGTTTTTGCGGAGGACCATTGACTACTTTCTGTTTTATGTTTAGAGGGCATGCAAGAGACGTAACATTTAATGATGCAATTAAATTTATGTATTCTAATCCTTCAGAAAGTAAAAAAATAATTGACTCTCTTACAGAACTCTCTATTGAATACGCCTTAAAGCAGGTAGAGCATGGTATAGAATGTTTCCAGTTGTTTGAAACCTACGGGGGTCTAATTCCTGAAGAAATGTATAAAGAACTGATGCTTCCGGCTTCCAAACGTATACTCAATGCAGTAAGGGAAAAAGGGATTCCAACTATTTATTTCCCAAAGAATTTTGGAGGAGGGTTGAAACATATAAACAAAGATATTTGTGATTTTGTAAGTATAGATTGGCAAACGCCTATTGAAACAGCAAGAACTTTAGTAGATAAGTCTGTAGGATTGCAAGGAAATATCGACCCAAGATTATTGTATGCAGATGAAAGTGTAATTGAAAAACATTTAGAAAGTATGATTCCTTTCGGCAGAGATAATCAAGATTGGATTTTTAATTTAGGCCACGGATTTTTACCTGACATTAAAATGGAAAAAGCTAAATTTGTAGTAGATTGGATCAAAGAGACAAACTGGAACAGATAAAATGAAAATAGACGACAAATTCTTAAAAAAGTACAATAAATCAGGGCCAAGATACACTTCTTATCCTCCTGCTACTTTTTTTACTGCTGAGTATGAAAATGTAGATTTAAAAAATTCAATCATCTTATCTAATGATGAAGACCCACAAAATATTTCAGTTTATATTCACATTCCATTTTGCCCACAACTTTGTCATTTCTGTGGATGTACAACCGAAACAGGATTCACAAAGCCATTCTTGCATAAATATGTAGATGCAATTATTAAAGAAATAAAATTAGTTGCTAAAGATATTAACCCAAATAGAAAATTAACACAAGTACATTGGGGGGGAGGTACACCTAATGCAATTGCTTATAATCATATAGAAAAGATTACAAATGCAATAAAAGAGAGTTTTACTTTTACAGATAATTATGAAATGGCAATTGAGTGCAGTCCTGCTTATTTTGAATTCAAACATATTGAATTATTAAGACAATTTGGATTCAATAGAATTTCGTTAGGCATTCAGGACTTCCGACAAGATGTTTTGGATGCCATTAATAGAAAAGGACCAAAATTACCTATTGGAGAGATAATCAATAAAATAAAAGAAGAAGGGTTTACCGGAACAAATATCGATTTGGTATATGGGCTGCCATTACAAACAGTCGAGAGTTTTAACGATACGTTAGATAAGGCGATTGCTTTAGATACAGATAGAATTGTTACCTTTTCTTACGCACATGTTCCATCCGTTATTGAAAGGCAGAAAGTATTGGAAAAAATTGGTTTTCCTTCAATAGAGGACAAAGCAAAAATGTACCAAAATGCTTATGATAAGTTTACTGAAGCGGGATATGTGGCGATAGGCATGGACCATTTTGCAAAACCACATGATGAGTTTGCAATTGCATTAGGAAATAAAAATTTACACAGAAATTTCCAAGGATATTGTACAAGGGCAACAACTGGGCAGGTTTATGGTTTTGGCGCATCTTCAATTTCACAATTACATTCAGCATATAGCCAGAATGAAAAAAATTCAGCAAAATATATTAAACGTATTGAAAAAGATGGTTTAGCAGTTATAAGAGGATATCAAATGACGGATAGAGATAAGATAGTTCGTCAGATGATAAATGAAGTGATGTGTAACTATTATGTTGATGTAAATGTAATCGCAAAAGACTTTGGAATTACAACTGAAAATGTTTACCAGGCAGTTGAATTCTCTATAGATAAATTTGAAGGATTTATAAAGGATGGACTGATGGATATTAAAGGAGATGAGATAAAAGTAAATGAAATGGGAAGGTTGGTTATCAGAAACATAGCTATGAAGTTTGACCCATTATTAACTAAAGGAGTGGGAAGTTATTCTAAAACAATTTAATTATGAAAGGATTATTAATGGTGAATTTAGGGTCACCTGACAGTACAAGTGTTAAGGATGTTAAAAAGTATCTTGATGAATTTCTGATGGACAAAAGAGTTATTGGTAAGAGTTATTTATTTAGATTTTTATTAGTAAAAGGGATTATTTTAAACTTTAGACCTAAGAAATCAGCGGCTGCGTATAAAAAGATTTGGTGGAAAGAAGGGTCTCCACTAATTGTACTATCTCAAAGACTCTTTGATAAGGTTAAGAAATTAATTACCATACCTTCAGCTCTAGCGATGCGTTATGGTTCTATGTCTATTTACAATGGAATTCATGAACTACACAAAAAAGGAGTTGACGAGATTATCGTTCTTCCTTTATATCCTCATTATGCTATGTCTTCATATGAATCAGTGGTTGTTAAAGTAGAAGAGGAAATTTCTAAAAATTTCAGTCACATCAAAACCAAAGTTATCCCAGCATTTTATAATGATCCTTTGTATATTACAGCAATGATTAATAATATTAAATTGCATTTAAAAAACATAGATTATGATTATTTACTTTTTTCTTATCACGGATTACCTGAGAGTCACTTAAGAATATCAGACCCTACTAATTTTCACTGCCAAGGAAATACATGCTGTGAAAAAGGTTCTGTCGCTCATAATACCTGTTACAAGCATCAAGTATTTGAAACTACAAAATCAATTGCTCAAGCTTTAGACTTGAAAGAGGGATCATACAGTAATGCTTTTCAGTCTAGACTAGCTAATGAGCCATGGCTAAAACCCTATACAGACTCAGAGCTTAAAAGGCTAGCAAATAAAGGTTTTAAAAAGATGGTAGTAATTACTCCTGCTTTTGTTACAGACTGCCTAGAAACACTAGAAGAAATTGCAATGGAAGCTAAAGAGGAGTTTATAGAAGCAGGAGGAGAAACATTTAATTACATCCCCTGCCTTAATGATAACGATGAATGGGCAGAAGTTATATCTAAATGGTCTAGACAATACTAATGAACTATTTATATTTTAAATCTCTGCACCTGATTTTTATGGTTTGCTGGTTTGCAGGGTTATTTTATGTAGTGCGTTTATTTATTTATCACAAGGAAGCACAAACAAAAGAAAAAAGTATAAAAGAAATTCTACAACCTCAATATACTTTAATGAGTAAACGATTACTCAGTATTATCACTTGGCCATCAGCATTTTTAACAACTTTTTTTGGAGTTAGCATGTTAATAGAAAATCCATCATACTTGCAACAAAACTGGATGCATATAAAACTTTCTTTCATATTATTATTATGGCTATATACTTATAGCTGCCAAATACTTCTTAATCAAATGAAAAATAGTCAAATAAAAACTACTGAAATAAAATTAAGAGTATGGAATGAAGTAGCTACATTGATAATGTTTGCCATCATTTTTATGGCAGTATTAAAAAATAGTATTTCATGGATTTACGCTACTTTCTCTTTAGTTGGATTAGCCGTATTACTAATGATTTCAATAAAGTTATATAAGAGATACAAAACTAAATAAGACATACTTATAAAGTTTAAATTAAGATGATATTATCAATTAGAAGTTTAAAATTTTCATCTTTTTTATTTCCAAATAGAAACGTAATCTGTTCAAAATAATCACTGTTAAAATTTTTCATATCTAATTTCCTGCCACGAAAAGAAGCATACATTTCTTTTATCGGAATAATTACAGTTTCCCACTCACCTGAAGTTTTAAATGAAATAATGTATGAGTAATAGTCATCTCTATTAGATTTAATTCTGAATTGATAATCCTTTCCATCACCTTTTATCTTAATTTTGAAATGAGTATTATCCTTAACAGATATCTTTTTACAGTTAAACCTCAATGAAGCAAAACCACCATTATAAGCAGTTGATATTCTTCCTTGAAAAACTCCATTCCCATCTTTCTCAACAATTAAATTACTTGATGATATTCCTCCCATAACATCATCATTAACAATTACCCATTTTTTTAAATCTGAGTTACTATCAAAATTATAAATCATGTTTTGAGACATAAGAGTATTGGTGTTAAAAATTAATAATATTAAAAAATAACTTGAAATAAATAATAGTTTTTTCATAATACAAACTTACTTAAAAATCTATTACTATAAATCTAGTGTCTTTTTTTTCTAAAACTTTTTTGATTTCTTTTTGACAAAAATATGTTTTAATTACATTAAATAATTTTAGTATTTCCAAAAAAGAATTGAGTTGATTAGCTAATTAAATTTAAAAATCAAATAGAATGTGAAAATTACTCTTTCTAAAAAAGTGTTAAAAACATAGGAGAGGCTATGAAGCATAGCGTAAATTTTTAATTAAAAATAATTGTGGCAGTTAGGAGGGAAAAAGATTAAATTTTCTTCTTCAAAGCTAACATAAATAACTTCTTCTTTTTTAAAAGGCTTGGGACTAAAGACATTCCATGTTTCTCCATTATAGTCAGCTGTTATACTATATTCTTTTCCTTGAAAAAGAGATTTCTTTACTGTTAAGGCTATTTCAGAGCTTTCTTCTATTTTTATTTTTTCTGCCCTTATATAATAGGATTGGCCTTCTTTTTCATATTTATTAATTCCTCCAAGAATTCTAGCGCAATAGCAATTTGCAGGTTTACAATACATTTCAACTGGGTTATCGTATTGCTGAAGCTTACCAGCTTTAAAAACTAAAATCTTATCAGCAATATTAAGAGAGTCTTTAATATCATGGGTTACTAAAATAGTTGTAGTCTTGGTGGCCTTTATTATTTGATATATTTCATCAATAATACTATGTTTTATGCTAGCGTCGAGATTACTAAAAGGCTCGTCTAAAAGCAAAAGATCTGGCTCTCTTATTAAAGCTCTAGCGATACAAGCTCTTTGTTGTTCTCCGCCAGAGAGCTCGTGTGGATACCTTTTTGTTAGATTATTTAAATTTGTTAAATCTAGCATGTAATCTAACTTTTTCAGAAATCTTTTTTCTAAATTAAATACAATATTCTCTTTTAAAGTAAGATGAGGAAACAAAGGGTAGTCTTGAAAAACAAAGCCAATATTTCGTTTTTGAGGAGGGACAAAAATATCCTTACTGTTTAATACTTTTTCATTAAGTACTATAGAACCAGAATTTATCGGTTCAAGACCGGAAATACATTTTAAAAATGTGCTTTTTCCAACACCACTTTCACCAAGAAAAGAAACAATCTCTCCTTTTTCTACAGAAAAATTCAAAGAAGATATTAGAGGTTGTTCTTTATTATAAAACTTAATAAGATTATTTACTTTAAGATGCATTTATCTGTTTGTTTATAATAGATTTTAAAACAATGAGCATTAGTGCTCCTATTGATATTATTGCCAAGGAATAAACTGCTGACTCCATCAACATTTCTTCAATTGCAAACTGATATGTTTGAGTTGCTAAGGTATCAAAATTAAACGGCCTTAAAATCAAAGTTATGGGAAGCTCTTTCAAAAGGTCGACAAAGGTAACAATAAATGCAATTGCAAGAGCAA
>CATIQX010000031.1 GCA_949531795.1 Cryomorphaceae bacterium
AAGGTAGCTGTTACAGTAATTACTACAAAAGGCGTTCCTAGTATTATATGAGCTAATACAATTCCTGTATGAGTTGCTGCTAACCCAACTTTTGCCATAAAAAAGAAAATTGCAACACCTGAAATAATAAGTGGTACAATCATTGGTGAAATCAATATAGCCATAATAATTCCCTTATAAGGCATATGTCTGCTACTTAATCCTACTGCAGCAAGCGTTCCTATGAGTACAGAACCTATTGTTGCAAAGAAAGCTACTATTAAACTATTTTTTGCAGCTAAGCCCCATGGGTTTTTAGTTCCCCAAACCATATCTTTATACCACCTTGTAGAAAAAGCATCAGGATCAAGCCTTTTCATTCCCTCTGAGAAAACTAAAAATTCATCTGCACTAAAAGATAAAGGAAATATTACAAACAACGGGGCAATTAAATATACAAAAACACATGTGCATATAAATAAATAAAAATAGTGCCAAATCCTGTAACGTATTTCTGTATAACTTGGTAATGCCATATTTATCCTAATTTAATATTATCAATTCCAACAAGCTTATTATAAACCCAATAGATTGCCATAACTCCACACAACAGCATTAATCCCATTGCGGATGCAAAACTCCAGTCTAATGTTTGTTTCATATGATAGGCAATTTGATTACTAATAAGCTTACCAGAAGCTCCCCCTACTAATTCTGGGGTTATGTAATACCCAACAGCAAGTATAAAAACTAACAATGATCCAGCACCAATTCCAGAGACGGTTAAAGGAAAATAGATTTTCCAAAATGAAACAAATGGTGTTCCTCCAAGTGACTTTCCAGCTCTCATCAAGCTTGGAGAAACAGTTTTCATTACACTGTAAAGTGGAAGAACCATAAAAGGCAATAAAATTTGTGACATTGCAACATAGGTGCCCACTTTATTATACATCATTTCTGGTCTGTTATTGTCTGCAACCAATCCAATCAATACAAAAAAATCATTTACAAGTCCTTGCTGCTGAAGCAAAATCATCCAACTAGCAGTTCTTACAAGCAACGAGGTCCAAAAAGGCAAAAGGACACAAATCATCAATAAATTACTATATTTCATTGGTATAGTTGCTAATAAATGTGCAATCGGATAACCCATTAAAAAACAAAAAATTGTGACAAAAAAAGCAACTTCAAAAGTTCTTATCCAAAGTTTTTTATATATTCTTCTTTTTTCCTCAACTTGAACGTAGTTCCCATTTTCATCCTCAAACATATCTACTGCCTTTAAATATTTTGCTACTGAGTAGGGAGGAGCTGTTCTTTTAATGGCTCGCCAGTACGCAACATCTTTAAACCTCTTATGAACAGACAATACTTGCTCTTTATAATTGCCATCTTCAAATTTCTTCATTTTTCTTTTTAATTTTTTTAAAATCGAGTTAAAGCCATTTTTTTCTTTATTTAGCCTTTGGGTAAGCTTTCCCTGAATTTTTGCATCAATTAAAACTTGATAATCAATTAAAAAGCTTTCAAAAACTTCTTCTGAGGGCAGTTCTTGTCCATCCCAACTTTCCATTGCTTTAAATGTTTTTGGAAGCATGTTTGTTATCATTTTATCATCTATGCTTCTTGAAAACATTTCACCAATTGGAAAAATATATGTGATTAATAGAAATAATAGTAAAGGAGCAACAAGCAATAAAGCTTTGATTTTATTTATTCGTTCTGCTTTTTTTAAGCTTTGTTCTAACGGTATACCGTCTGAAGTTAAAATCTGTTTTGTTTCTGTATTCATAAATAAAAAAAAGGGCGGTTATATAATAACCGCCCAAGTATATTTTATAATTTTAGTTTTAAAAGTTAAAACTATTTAAGTGCCGCCTTCATAGCTTCCCACTGTTCACCGACCTCTGTCTTGTTATCAGCCCAGTATTGTGCATCAACTAAGAAGTATTTCTTTGTGTTCTTTTTAGACGATGGCATTTCAGGTAACATATTTGTTTTACCATCTTTATACCATGGCTCACCTTTAGCTATAACTGCTAGAGAAGATTTTCTAAAAGGTGCGTAAGCAATATGTTTTGCAGATCCTGCTAAACCATCAGTACTCATCATCTCTTTGATAACTTTCATTGCATCAGCTTGGTTTGGTCCACCTTCAACTACAACCATGTATTGATAATCAAGACCTTGACCATCCCATACTTGTGTAAGAGGGGCTCCATCCATTATCGCGTTAAAGAATCTACCATTCCAACCAGTAGTCATTACAACTTCGCCTGATACTAGTAGCTCAGGTGGTTTTGCTCCACCAGACCAAAATACACATCCTCCATCTGGATCTTCACATAAAGCTTTGATTTTATCCATTGCTCTAGTAACTCCACCTTCAGCTTCAAGTTTTCTGTAGACTAGGCCATTACCTTTTCCTACATTCACACCTTCAGCTTGTAAAGCCATTTCAAGATTAGTCATTGCAGAACCATAAATTCCTCTTTTTCCAGGGAATTTTTTAGTGTTAAAGAAATCTTTTATACTTGTTGGCTTTTTGTTTCCAATCGTGTCATGATTGTAAGCATACGTCCAAGAATATAAAATGTTTCCTACTGCGCAAGCGCTAGGCATTGGTGCGAAGAAATCGTCACTAGCCTTAACTCCATCTGAACCTGGTCCAAAGTCTTTATCAAAATCAAATTCAACAAATAATCCTTCGTCACATCCAGTTATACTATCACTTGCATAAAGATCAATTATATCCCATGTAATAGCACCAGCTTCTTTTTGAGCTGTTATTTCTGATAATCCACCAGAATAATCCACCCAATTAACAGGTATTCCAAGCTTCTTAGCTGTTGGATCACCATAACCTAGCTTTTGACTATTTGTATAAGCTCCACCCCAAGACACTACAGTAACTGCAAATGCTGATGAAGTGATAGAAAGTACAAAAGAAAGAGCTAGTAATAGTTTACTTAATTTTTTCATTTTCTCTCCTATTTAACGTTAACGTTTTATTAAAGTGACACTAAAACAATATAGGCACGTTGAGTCAACAGCTGATTATGTCTTATTTGCCTTTATTTTTTAAGAAAATCTTGATTGTTTACTTGGGATCTAGAGCTCTACTATCTTTAGTGTTCCAACCTACATTAATCTGGTTTCCCAATTTAATATCTAGATTTGAGGTGCTATTCGGGATTTTTAAGATAAATTGATCATTATCCAATACATTAATTCTGACTCTCGTATGATCACCGTGATAAATGACTTCTTCAATTTTACCTTTATAATTATTATCCATTTTGTCTTTTGGATTAATTAAAGCTCTTTCAGGTCTTAAAGAAATTGTAGTTTTATCTCCCTTAGCTTTAACTGAAATAGGGTTTGCTAAAATTTCACTGCCATTTGCTAACTTAACTTTACAAGTATCCCCAGCAATCTCAGTGACGGTTCCATTAAATATGTTATTTTCACCTATAAATCCTGCAACAAATGAATTCTTGGGTTCTTCATATAATTCATCAGGACTTGAAAGTTGTTGTACTTTTCCATCATTAAAAACTGCAATACGATTCGACATTGTTAAGGCTTCAGTTTGATCATGAGTCACATACACAACTGTTACGCCAATATTTTCATGGATATGTTTAATTTCATATTGCATGCTCTCTCTTAAATTTTTATCTAAAGCACCAAGTGGTTCATCCATTAGTACAAGTTGAGGATCAAAAACTAATGATCTTGCTACTGCAACACGTTGTTGTTGGCCACCAGATAATTGCATTGGCATTCTTGAATCAAATCCTTGCAATGACACCATTGATAAGGCTTTATCAATTTTTTTATCTGCTTCATCTTTTGGAATTTTTCTTACTCTAAGTGGAAATGCTAAATTTTCATACACTGTCATGTGAGGAAATAATGCATAATTTTGGAATACCATTCCAATCCCTCTCTTGTGTGGTGGGATATTTGAAATCACTTTATTATCTAAATAAATTTCTCCATTAGTTGCAGTTTCAAATCCTGCTAACATCATTAAGCAAGTTGTCTTACCAGAACCAGAGGGTCCTAACATGGTTACAAACTCACCCTCTTCAATATCTAGGTTTAGACCTTTGACTACTAAGGTTTTTCCATCATAGCTCTTATCTACG
>CATIQX010000032.1 GCA_949531795.1 Cryomorphaceae bacterium
AGCAATTTTAGAAAAAGAACGTGAACTTCGACTTGCAATGATCTATGAAATGGGAAAAACTTACGAAGGATCTTACGAAGATATAGAAGCACTTTCTAATGCTCTTGACTGGTATCCAAACGCAATGAAAAATTATCGAGATGAACAAATTTTAGATTATGAAGGGACACATTCTCATAAAATGATCCACAAACCTGCTGGTGTAGTAGTAGCCTACTTGGCTTGGAACTTTCCATTGTTAAATGTGGCTTTTAAACTTGGTCCTGCATTAGCTTCTGGATGCTCCATAATTATTAAACCGTCTGAAATGTCTCCTCTTTCAGCATATATTTTAGGAGAAATACTCTATGATATTAATTTCCCTAAAGGAGTTGTTAATATTTTATGTGGACCTACCGAATTTGTTGCTCAGGTTTTGACAAGAAGTACTATTCCATCTGTACTTACAATGATTGGTTCAACCGCTACAGGAATGAAGATTATTTCTGAAAGCACTACTTCAATAAAAAAACTTGGGATGGAGCTAGGTGGTAACGCGCCCTTTATTATTTTCGAAGATGCTGATTTGGAGAAAGCACTAGACATTGCTATTGGATTAAAATTTGGAAATTGTGGGCAAATTTGTGTAGCTGCTAATAGGTTTTTTGTACACGAAAAAATTTATGATGATTTTATTAAGTCTTATGTAAAACGTGCATCAAAAATAAAACTAGGTTTTGGTGAAAAACAAGAAGTTGATATGGGTCCTCTTGTACGTAGCGAGGACGTTAATAGAATGAAATTACTCATACAAGACGCCATTTCTAAAGGTGCTAAGTTAGAGTATGGTGGAAAAGTTCCCCATGATAAGGAGAGTGAAGGTAATTGGTTTGAACCTACTGTATTAACAGGTCTAACAACAGAAATGGATTTATTTAAAAAAGAGACTTTTGGACCCATTGCACCTTTTATGAAGTTCAGTTCTGATGATGAAGTTTTAGAACTTGCTAACCAAACAGAATATGGATTAGCGTCTTATATCTTTACCAACAATCATGAACGTATTGAAAGATTTTCAGATGAGCTTGAATTTGGGGAGGTTCAAATAAATGGTGTTAAATATGCAATATATCTTCCTCATGGAGGAATAAAAAATAGCGGAATTGGACATGATTGCTCTCATTTGGCCCTTGAAGATTACTTAATTAAAAAACGAGTTTCTAACGCTTTATCATAACAATTTCTATATGGAAAATATATTGCCTTTTTTACTAATTATAATTGCAAGTTTATTTCAAGGCTCGTTTGGTCTTGGTATGAAGTATATGAACCCACTTAAATGGGAATCTTGGTGGGTAGTTCATGTTTTTATAGCTATGGTTCTTTTTCCAATTATATGGACATTTATTGCTGTTCCCGAATCCTTTACTATAATTAATGAAGCGTTTACTAACAGCAATTCTGAAGTTATTAGAGCTGTTTACTTAGCTATGTTTTTTGGATTTGCTTGGGGAATTGGAGGTATTTTATTTGGAGTTAGTGTTCCTTATATAGGTCTATCTCTAACTATGGGTATTGTAATGGGACTTGCAGGAACTTTAGGTGCATTAATCCCGCTTATGCAAATTGAAAATGCTATTAATACACCACAATTTCCTTACGTGATAGGTGGATTGTGTATTTCACTTTTAGGGATTGCTTTTACTGCTAAAGCAGGAATTGATAGAGACAAAATTACCAATTCTGAAAACAAAGACAACTCCATAATAATAAAAGGAATATTAATAGCTGTTGCTTGTGGAGCACTATCATCACTCCTTGCAGTGGGTCATACAGGCGTAAATGACGATATAGCTACAATAGCATCTCAATATAATGTAAAAGAAAGAAATGCAAGTTTAGTTTCATGGCTAATTGTATTCATTGGAGCATTTGCAATGAATATTTTATATGCTGTGTTTTTGTTATTGAAAAATAAAAGCTTTAACTCATTTTTAGTAACAAACTCTAAAAGAGCATATGGTTGGGCTATTTTATCTGGATTTTGTTGGTTTGCTGCACTTGGTGTATATGGACAAGGAGCTGCATTAATGGGTAGTTTAGGGAATATTATTGGTTGGCCAATGTTGTTAGGATTATCTTTAATTATTAGC
>CATIQX010000033.1 GCA_949531795.1 Cryomorphaceae bacterium
AAATCATCTTATGCTCACGAACTGCGTCCAGCAATTGCAAATCTTAATATTTATGAGGAAGATAATATCACAAACGCAAATCTATCAATCCAATTAAATTTAGAAGCTATTATTGCAGGTATAGAAACAAAGCATTCTAATACAGAAGAGTCTGAAAAATCTGAAGAATATAAAGATTTAAGGAGAATGAACCCAACAGTTTTACTGCATCAATTTAATTCTAAGATTAAAAATTTTGATAATAAAATTAATCTAACATCCAATATTTCAAATTTAAACTTAACCTTGATAAGCGTAATCATACCTGAAGTGGGCAATACTGACATAATTAGAGACACCATTGTTAATTTTGATATTCAAAATATTGAAGAAGAAAAACTTAAATTTTCTTGGGATAAAAATTTAGGATCAATTATTTTGCGTATTAATTCAATTCATAAGAAACCTCTCTATACTGAATTAATTGAAGATGGTAAAAAATCAAAATGGTTTAGTATAAAGAATAAGACAAAAGTGGGGCTTTTTCAAAATATTAAAGAATATACCTTGCTAGGATTTAAGCACATTATACCAAAAGGTTTAGATCATATTTTATTTGTTCTTGCATTATTTCTTTTATCTCCAAAACTGAGGCCTTTAGTTTTACAAGTTTCAATTTTTACTTTAGCTCACACAATTACTTTATTCTTGGGTGCACTAAAAATAATAGTAATTCCAGCAATTATTGTTGAACCAATTATTGCTCTATCTATTTGCTTTATAGCAATTGAAAATTTATTTACTGAAAACATAAAAAAAATGCGACCTTATATAATTTTTATCTTTGGGTTACTCCATGGATTAGGATTCGCTGGAGTTTTAAACGAAATTGGTATTTCAGATGGACAATTTATTTCAAGTCTAGTTTCTTTTAACTTGGGCGTTGAACTTGGACAAATTTGTATAATTCTTTTGTCTTATATTTTTATTGCATTACTGTTTCAAAAAAAATCATGGTATCGTAATAGAGTTACTAGACCTCTTTCATTAATTATTGCTACCGTTGGTCTTTACTGGTTTATTCAAAGAATATTTTTATGAAATATATTTATATATTAATTTTGTTAACTCTTCTTCCTCTAAGATCTCATGCAGAAATAAAAACAACTCATTATTTTTGTAAAATGAATACTAAGTTTTATGAAACTGATAAAAACGAATGGAGTCAAAAAAATATCGACTATGACTTTTATGTTGAAGATAATATTAATATAAGAATCTTTGATAGACAAATTAAAGATTATATTGATACGTTGGATATTTTAATAAATAATGACGATGCATTAGTAGGCTATTTTTTAAATGATAAGATGATTAATATTTTTACATTTAATAAAATATCTCGTTCTGCCAAATATTCTAATATGTATTTTAATGAACTGGGTGGTGGCCAAATAGGTGTTGGTCAATGTTACCCTAGATCTGTTTAAGTAGATTTAATATAGACCAGGTTCTGATAATTCTACATCAGGATCAAATATCTTAACTTTTATTCTCGAATACCACTCTGCAACATTATCTATGTCAGTATCAGATATCATCTGAGCTATCATGGTCATTTGTGGGTGCTGTAATTTTCCTGATTTATAATCTTTGAGCTTTAATGTAAGATAATCTCTTTGTTGTGCATATATGTTTGGAACTGCACCCGAGTTTCCTCCTGATCCAGCCTTACCACTAACACCATGACAACCAGAACAAATATTTTGTGCTATTTCTTTACCAGCTTTAAGCGTTTCTGTTAATTTAACTTCTGCAGCTAATTGAGAAATACTTAAAAGTGATAAAGAAAATATACTTATTATAATTAATTTGTTCATACTCTCTATTAATTCATTCGAGTATGACTAATTATAGTAATTGCCTCTACAAGCTTTGCTTCTCCCTCTTTTAATTTTCCATCTTCACATAAAGCTTTTCCTTCGTCTCTTAA
>CATIQX010000034.1 GCA_949531795.1 Cryomorphaceae bacterium
AAAAAACCCCACCAAATAGGTGAGGTTTCTGTGGGCCCAGCTGGGCTTGAACCAGCGACCCCTTGATTATGAGTCAAGTGCTCTAACCAGCTGAGCTATGGGCCCTGTTTAAAAAGTAATTGCAAAACTATCAAAATTGTTCAATAATTTGCATTTTTACCAAATGAAAAAATGCAAAACTATTATTTTTGATTTAGGAGCTGTTATCCTTAACATTAACTACGAAAATACGATAGATGAATTCACTAAATTAGGGGTAAAAAATGCAGAAACTTTTTATTCTAAAAAAGTACAAACAGAATTATTCAATAAAATTGAAACAGGTAAGATTAGCAATAATGAATTTCTGAGAGAATTACAGAAAGAAACTAAAAATGCAAAAATCAAACAAGTAAAGATAGCTTGGAATGCTATGCTACTAGATTTACCAAAAGAACGATTACAGCTTATAAAAAAATTAAAAGATAATCATACAATTTACCTGCTTAGTAACACAAATTCCATACATATAAATGCATTTAAGGAAGAGTTAGGAAATAAAAAATGGTTAGAATTTTGCGAATTATTTGACAAAATGTATTTGTCACATGAACTGGGTTTAAGAAAACCAGATGCTAAAATATTCGAACACATACTTAATGAACAGAAACTAAAAGCTGAAGAAGTATTTTTCATTGATGATTCCCCACAACACATAGCCAGCGCAAAAAAATTAGGAATAAATTGTCATCATTTATTAGACAATGAAGATATTACATTTCTATTTCCTGACATAATTCTATAAGAACACCATTAGTATCCTTCGGGTGTAAGAAACAAATTAACTTATTGTCAGCCCCTTGCTTTGGCTGGTCATTCAAAGTCCGAATACCTTCAGATTGCAGACGTTCCATTTCTGCTTTTATATCTACAACATCAAAAGCAATATGGTGCATTCCTTCTCTATTCTTATCCAGATACTTTGCAATAGAGCTATTCTTATTAGTTGCAGAAACTAATTCAATTTTACTTTCACCTACCTGAAAAAAAGAAGTAACTACAGATTCTGATTCTACGGATTCTGATTTGAAACTTCCTTTACCAAATATTTTAGCGAATACTTTATTTGAGGCCTCAATATCATCAACAGCAATACCAATATGATTTATTTTTCTCATTTTAATAACCCCAGAAACCCGTGTGCCTTTGAGAAGATTGAGTTCCAATTCTAAAAGAAATACCTAATTCATGAGTTCCATAGGTATATTGTGTAATTTCATTAGAAAATGAATGGTCATAAGAGTATGATAAATGAGTATTTTTTGCGCCAAATCCAAATGAAAAAATAGCTGTACCGTTATTTCTAAATGTTAATCCTGCCCAATTATTTTCTAAAAATATAATTCTTGTTGTAAGGTCAGTTAGGGTTTTTTGATATTGCATTTTTCTAATTAAAACAGAGGGCTCCAATTGCCAATCATTATTTATCACTTGAAATTTATAAGCACCTATTCCATAATAATTTCTGTATTCTGAGTTAGGGAATGGAGATCCTTGCACCTGAGTGTTAAATGATGATTGAAACATATTTGATATTGAAAATCCAATATAAAATTCTTTTCCATAAAGATAGACACCTGAAGAAGCATCTGCTAAAGTTTTATCATAGGATTTTGTAGAGAAAGCAGGGTCATTTCCTGGAGGGAGATCTTCTTTATTAAAATCTATATTATGATACATTAATTTAGCTCCTAAGCCAAATGATAATTTCACATCATCATAATTAAGAGGGACATGGTAAGCGTAGTTTAAATGTAAATTAGCTTGTAAAGAAGGAGTCGCTTTATCAAACATAAGGTAACCACCCATAGCAGAACGACCTTGATCAACTAAAGTACCATGATAAGATATGTTTGTGCTTAAAGGAGCTCCTTCAAAACCTAACCATTGCTGCCTAGTTAGTATTGTTAATGGGTTATATGCTTTACTACCTGAAATAGCTGGGTTAATAACCATATCATTTACATAATATTGAGTAAATAATGGTTCTTGTTGCGCAAATGCATTTACCACAAATAATGTTCCTATTATAAAAAATATTTTTTTCATTACCTTACAATTGTTAATACTCCTTTAAAAATTTCATCTTCACTTTCTAAATCAATTACATAATAATAGGTTCCTGAAGGTAATGGGTTACCATTTACATCTTTACCTCCAAAAGCCACATCTTCTGCATTTATATAATTTCTTCTTCTGAAAACCTGTCTTCCATTTCTGTCATACACTAAAACTAAAGCCTCAGGATAAAGCTGTATATTTTCTATTTCCCAAAATTCATGAATATCATCATCATTAGGAGAAAATACTTTATAAACTGTAATACAAATAGTTGGGTTTGATTTTACCTCAATAGTATCACGAGTAATGCAACCCAATGCATCAGTAATTTTTACATAATATTCACCAGGAAACAAGCCGTCAATACTTGAAAATGAATCGTTTTCAATAGAAATAGTACTGTCAATAGACCACTGAAATAGAAAAGGAGAAGTACCCTCTTGAACAAACACCCTAGCCTCTCCGCTATAATCATCCTTACAAATAACGCCAACTGAAGACATGAAAGAATTCATACTTACAACAGGCTCAATCAAAATATTTTGAGGGAATTTTGGAGTACATCCGTTCTTATCCGATACACTCAAAGAGTAAGTGCCATTAGGTAAATCAAATATCGAATCATTATTACCAACTATTGTATTTGAACTATTTGTAAGCTCATAAGTATAAAGCTCTCCGAAATTAAAAGGAGTTCCTCCTGTAACATTAATAACCAAATCAACCGAATCATCCTCAGAGCAAAGCCCCTCCAATGAAAAATTAGCTTCAATATCATTTGTTTCATTTACAGTAAAGGTATCAGACATCTGACAAATTAATTGTGATGTAAGATCTCCGGGAATACTATATTCTGATATTGTTAATATATAGTCTCCTGAATAAAGTGAATTAATAGGAATTGATGTAGCAGAAAAACCAGCTGGACCATCCCAAGTAAATGAAGCATTTATATTAGGAACAATTAAATCTATCTCCCCTATATTATCATCATAGCAAAGAATATTTGTAATATTAACGGATAAAGTATCGTATCCACATTGAGATTGAGCCGTGAAACTAAAAAGTAAGGCAACTATAAATACTAATTTTTTTAATGTCTTCATGCTATTTTTTAAGATGGACAAATATAAAAAAAAATGCTTGTTATTTCTAACAAGCATTTTTCGGAGGTATCGAGCAGATTCGAACTGCTGTAGATGCTTTTGCAGAGCATAGCCTAGCCACTCGGCCACGATACCATTTCGAGTACTGCAAATTTAATTATTTTTAAACTATCAGCACACTAATTAAACAAATTATTTTCCATTAAAATCGGACATAGTACGGCCTATACCCATACTAGTAAATGCTTGAATCATTTTTACTGCTAAATCTGTACGATCATCCATAGTAATATAATCCTGATCAGTAAAATTATCCAAGACATATTCAGCCTGTTTTCCTCTGGAAAAATCATCACCAACACCAAAACGCAACCTTGGATAAATACTGGTTTCTAAATGAATTTGGATATCTTTTAATCCGTTATGACCACCATCAGAACCTTTTTTTCGCATACGAACAATGCCAAAAGGTAAAGAAATATCGTCCGTAACTACTAAAATATTTTCAATATCTA
>CATIQX010000035.1 GCA_949531795.1 Cryomorphaceae bacterium
CATTCTATTTTAAAATTTTGATGTTGTAAAAATAGGATTTTTATCTTTGCAATATGAAATGGCTCGGGTATCTTTTAAGTTCGCTTTGGCGATTATGGTTTTTACTAATATTTATCTTAATATTTATTCTTTTTATGCCAGCTCTTTTTTTCTTTACTGCTTTCGTGAAAAATGAAATAATTGTTGCTAGACTTTGTCGTTACTGGTCTAAACTAACTCTATACTTTTCCTTTATTTTTCCTAAAGTAGAATGGGAGGAAAAGCTAAATCAAAAAGAACAATATATATTTTGTCCAAATCATGTTTCCACTTTAGACATTCCATTTATACTAGCTGTACTTCCTATGCCTTTACAATACATTGGAAAAGCTGAAATAGCAAAGATTCCTTTGTTTGGATATTTCTTCAAAAACAATTCTGTAATTGTTGATCGAACAAACAAAAGAAACGCTTATAGTGCTTTCATAAAAGCAGGAGAAAAATTGAAAATAGGCATTAACATGTGTATCTTCCCAGAAGGAGGAATCCCTAAATCAGATGTTTTCTTGAAGAAATTTAAGAATGGACCTTTTCGCTTGGCATTAGATCAAAATATAAAAATAGTACCTATAACTATGCCTGACAGCAAAAATATGTTTCCAGAGCAATACTTTAAAGGCAGGCCTGGTATAGTAAGAATTAAAATCCATAAAGCTATTGCGCCAAATAGCTTGGAAGAAAAAAGCATAAAATATTTTAATCTTTCAGTTTACAATACTATTTTTGAGCAATTAAAAAACTATGAGCAATAACATTAACATTGACGACAAATTAATAGCAGATTTATCACGCCTAGCTAAACTTAATTTTGATGATTCAAAAGCTGAAAAAATGAAAAGTGATTTAGATAAGATTATTATATTTGTTAATAAATTATCTGAGATAAATACAACTGGAGTTGAACCATTAATCTACTTAAGTGAGGAAGTAAATGTATTAAGAGTAGATGAAATTAAACATGAAGTTTCTCAAGAAAATGCACTCAATAATGCCCCTCAAAAAGATTCTGACTATTTTAAAGTCCCAACGGTCTTAAGAAAGTAATTATAGCTTAAACCAACCTTTAGCCCTTGCTTTGTTATTTTGGGCGTATATATCTTCTTTATACCTAAAGTCATTAGTTGTTGCGTGATATTTGTAATCCTTGGCTAAATCTTTATGATACTTTGCAATATACTCAATAGCATTCATGATATAAGACACCTCATCATCTGTCATCGTAGGGTGTATTGACATACGAACCCATCCTGGCTTGGAAGTTAAATTACCTTCACTTATTTTATTGGCAATCTCACAGGATTGGTCATTTTGGACATTCAACAAGATATGGCCATAAGTTCCTGCACAAGAACATCCTCCTCTGACTTGTATCCCATACTTATCGTTCAATAACTGTACTCCTAAATTATAATGTAAATTATCAAAATAAAAAGAATATACGCCTAGGCGTTTAGGGAAATTATCGGCCAAAACATGTACGTTATCTAATTTCAAAAATTTACTCCAGATAATTTCATGTAATTCATCTTCTCTAGCTAAAATGTTTTTTACACCCATTTTATTTTTCAATTTAATAGCAAGTGCCGTTTTTATTGTTTGCAAAAATGCTGGAGTGCCTCCATCTTCTCTTACCTCAATATTATCAACATATTTATGTTCACCCCAAGGATTTGTCCAATCTACTGTTCCTCCACCGGGATTGTCAGGCACATTGTTTTTATATAATTGCTTGTTAAAAGCTAAAATTCCTGTTGCACCAGGCCCACCTAAAAACTTATGAGGAGAAAAATAAATAGCATCTAATTGTTGCTTTGGGTTTTTAGGATGCATATTAATATCAACATACGGAGCAGAACAAGCAAAATCAACAAAACAAAGGCCTCCATTATTATGCATTATTTCAGCAATTTCATAATAAGGAGTAAATACTCCAGTAACATTGGAGCAAGAAGTAACAGCTGCAATTTTTAGTTTTCTGTCATTGTATTCGTCTAATAGAGGTTGAAAAGCAACCAAGTCAATAACTCCATCATTTGTATAGGGAATTAATACCACTTCTGCAATGGTTTCTAACCACGTAGTTTGGTTAGAATGATGCTCCATGTGTGTAACAAAAATAATTGGGCGATTTTTTATGCTAATTTCATCTCTATATTTTTCATGAATTTTTAAACCTAAAATCCTTTGAAATTTATTTACAAGCATAGTCATTCCTGCTCCACCAGAAATAAGGATATCATTATTACTAGCACCAATATGATCCTTTATAATTTGTATTGCTTCACTAAAAGCTAAACTCATTGTAGCTCCTGTAGTTGAAGTTTCGGTGTGCGTATTAGCTACAAAAGGAAAGATTTCTTTATTTAATTTTTCCTCTATTCCTTTATAAATTCTACCACTAGCAGTCCAGTCAGCATAAAGAATTTTCTTCTTACCAAAAGGTGACATAAAGGTTTGCCCTCTGCCAACTACTTGCTCTCTAAATGGGGCGAAATATTGCTCTAAACTCATAATCAAAATTATTCTTGAAACAAACTTACACTATTTTTATTTATTTCTAAAATAGAATTTACCCCTAATTTTAAGGACCTATTATCAGAAAGATGTCCAGCTGGGAATCCAAAACAAATAGGGAAATTATAATCCTTAGTATAATCTAAAATTATTTGTTCTGCTGTTTTCCCAAAAGAAATAGAATTATCATTCATATCACTCATTCCCCCAACAATTAGTCCTTTTAATTTCCCCAACATACCACTACGCTTTAAATTTATCATCATTCTATCAATATGGTATAGATACTCATCTAAATCTTCAATGAATAAAATCTTACATGTAGTATTTATATCTGATTGAGATCCTGATAATGAATAAAGAATAGAAAGATTTCCTCCTATAATATCACCCTCTATTTTTCCAAATTTGTTAAGAGGATGAGCTTTACACTTAACGCTATTTAAGTTAGTTAAAAGAGAGTTTTTTAATGATTTTAAGCTTTCATTAGTGTTACTTTCAAAATTAATTGGCATGGTAGCATGTAAACTAGCAATTCCTAAATTATTCAAATGGGAATGCAAAACAGTTACATCACTATAGCCAACAATCCATTTTGGATTTATTTTTAAATTATTAAAATTAATGGCATCAATTATTTGAACAGTACCATAACCGCCCCTAGCACATAAAATAGCTTTAATGCTATTGTCATCAATCATAATTTGTAAGTCAGCCGTTCTTTGCTCAATTGTGCCTGAAAACTGATCATCTTTTTCAAATAAATTTATTCCCAAAACAACTTTTAGCCCCCAACTCTCAAGGGTTTCTATTGCCGGATTCAATTCCTCTACGGTAATTATACGAGCAGTAGAAATAATACCAATTTTATCTCCAATGTTTAATTTTTCAGGAATTATCATTTTTATTTTTTTACTGTATTGTTAAATTCAAGTCTAGCATTTAAAAGCGAATCAGTCTTGTGTCTATTTTCTAATAACTAAAACTTATATTTGCGAAAATAATTTTTTTCTTAGAGAAATGAGTACAAAAAGATACACAGTTACATCAGCACTACCTTACGCTAACGGACCATTACATATTGGACATATAGCGGGAGCTTACTTACCAGCCGATATTTATGTTAGATATTTAAAAGGAAAAGGGCATGATGTTGTTTTTGTTTGCGGCTCAGACGAACATGGAGCTGCTATTACTTTGCGCGCTAAAAATGATGGAGTATTACCACAAGAAATTGTAGACAAATATCACAATATAAATAAAAAATCATTTGCTGATTTCGGAATTGACTTCAGTATTTACCATAGAACTTCTGATGAATTACATCATGATACTGCTCAGGATTTTTTCAAAATATTAGAAGAAAAAAATGTATTCACTAAAAAATCAACTAAACAATTTTATGATCAAGAAAATAATCAATTTTTAGCAGACAGATACATAACCGGTGAATGCCCTAAATGTCATGCTGATGGAGCTTATGGCGACCAATGTGAAAAATGTGGTTCCGCACTTAGCCCTGAAGAATTAATAAATCCCACTTCTACTTTAAGTGGGAAAATTCCTGTAAAAAAAGAAACTTCTCACTGGTATTTACCAATGGAAAAGCATGAAGAATGGCTAAAGAATTGGATAGAAGATGGATATTTAGATGGCGAAAGTCATCATGATCCTAAAACATGGAGAAGTCAAGTAATTGGGCAATGCAAATCATGGATTGATGGTGGCTTACGATCTCGCGCTATGACGCGTGATTTAGATTGGGGAGTAAAAGTTCCAATAAAAGGTGCGGATGGGAAAGTACTTTATGTTTGGCTAGATGCTCCAATCGGTTATATTTCAGCAACTAAAAAATGGGCTTCCGAAAATAATAAAAACTGGGAAGATTACTGGAAAAATAAGAACACAGAGTTAGTTCATTTTATTGGAAAAGATAATATTGTTTTTCATTGTATTATTTTTCCAATAATCTTAAAAGCGCATGAGGGATATATTTTACCTACAAATGTTCCTGCAAATGAGTTTTTGAATTTGGAAGGAAAGAAACTTTCTACATCTCGTAATTGGGCAATCTGGTTACATGAATACTTAGAGGATTTTAAAGGACAAGAGGATTCTTTACGATATGCACTCTGCGCAACAGCTCCTGAAAATAAAGATACAGACTTCACTTGGACCGACTTCCAATCAAGGAATAACAATGAATTAGTCGCTATATTTGGTAACTTCATTAATCGCGTAGTGGTTTTAACCAATAAGTATTGGGAGGGCGTAGTTCCTGCCTGCAATACGCTTGAAACTTATGATATAGAAGTATTAGATAAGTTAAAAAGATTTCCTGATAAAATTAGTGCTTCAATTGAGAAATATCGATTCCGTGAGGCACTAAGCGAATTAATGAATTTAGCACGCCTTGGAAATAAATATTTAGCAGATACTGAACCTTGGAAATTAAAAAAGACTGATGAGAAAAGAACGGAAACTATTATGAATATCTCTATGCAAATTTCAGCATCTTTAGCTATATTATCTGAACCTTTTATGCCCTTTTCATCAGAAAAGTTAAAAGATTTACTAAAACTTAATAATGTGACTTGGAATGATGCAGGGGGAGTAATTATTAATGATAACCATAAAATAAAACCTGCAACTCATTTATTTAATAAAATTGAAGATGAGAAAATTGAACAGCAATTAGAAAAACTAAAGCAATAAATACTCTTATGTGTGCTTAATAGGCATTAAATTAGCAACTTTAATATATCCTATGAAAAGATTAACTACTCTCCTTGCGCTAACTTTTATTAGTGCTTTAACATTAGCTCAATGTAATGGCAGATACCAAACAGAAATTTTCAGCTCAGTTACCAAAACTACAGTTAACTACTCAGATGTTTATAATGACAATGCGCATAGCATGGATATTTATATTGCAGATGGTGATGCCGAAATAAATAGACCGGTAATCATTTATATGCATGGAGGGTCTTTTCTTGGTGGAGACAAATCAGCAATAGACTGCGTAGACTTCTGTGAAAGCTTTGCTAAAAAAGGATATGTAACAGCTAGCGCTAATTATCGCTTAGCTAATGATGCTCAATCTTTTGCATTATATCAGGAAGAACAATATACTACAGTATTGAAAGTAGTCTCTGACATAAAAGGTGCTATTAGATATTTTAGAAAAAGTTTAGTGAATGGAAATCCTTATGGTATTGATGGAAATGCTATTTTTATTGGAGGCTACTCTGCTGGTGCTGTGGCTGCAATTCATTCAGCCTATATTGATTCCATCTCTGATTTACCTATTTCTATAACATATATAAATATCTTAACTGGACAATCTGTTGACTTTAATCCACAAGATCTTGTAAATATAATTGGCGGTAATTTAGAGGGAGATGCTGGTAATTATGGATTTTCTTCAGAAGTAAGTGGTGTTATTAGTTTTGCTGGAGGAATTAATGATATTAACTGGATAGACAGTTATGATGAACCAATAGTAAGTTGTCAAGGAGATGCAGATCAAATAGTTAATTATAACTGTGGTCCAGGACTAAATATTCCAACAGTATTCACTCTATGTGGAGCAGCTGAGATACATCCTAAGGCTAACATTGAAGGAGTTATAAATGATTATTTAGTTTTAACGGGTGAAGGACATGAATGGTGTAGTGCCGGCAATAATAGCCCATTATTTTCGCAAGCACTTGATTTCACTAGTGCTTTCTTATTCCCTTTATTACCCTGTAATAATACTACATCAATTTCAGAAGAAAATGCAAGAAATAAGCAGCTTATTCGCATTACAGATATGATTGGGAGAAATACTAGTATAATAAGCAATAGTCCTTTATTTTACATCTATAGTGATGGTAGCGTAGAAAATAAAATCATACTTAATTAATTGGGAAAACACAATCAATTGGAAAAAGAAGGTGAGTTAATTGCCTTTATGGTTTTGCAAAGAGATGGATTTACAATTCTAGAGACAAATTGGCGTTTTCAAGAATCTAAAGTTGATATTATCGCTAAAAAAGAAGGTTTTCTTATTTTCACTGAAGTAAAAACTAGAAAAAGTAAGAAATTTGGGAAACAATCAGATGCCATCGATAAAAAGAAAATAGCAATCTATAAAGGGGCTGCTCAAGACTATTTGATTCAACACACAGGCAAGGGTAAATTAGAAATTAGGTTTGATATAGTTAATATTACCATTGGAAAAGATGAAACCGAAATAAAACATATCCCAAATGCTTTTTAAGTATCTTTGCCAAAATTTTCAAGATGAGAAGAGAAGGAAAAACCAGAAGAGACTTTAGTGAAAAACCAAATCCTAAAATGAAATCTTCATTTCGTACTAGGCAGAATGAAAAAAAATCTGTTGACGATGGAAAAATGAGATTGAATAAATTTATCGCTAATTCAGGAATTTGCAGTAGAAGAGAGGCTGATAAATTTATTGAAGCAGGTGTAGTTACAGTAAATGGTGTTGGCGTTACTGAAATGGGATTACGAGTAAGTAAAACTGATGAGATAAAATTCAACGGACAAAAAATAAAGTCCGACCCTCCAAGATATGTACTTTTAAACAAGCCAAAAAACTATTCTGGCAGAGTCGATAGTGCTTCAAGCACGACATCAGTAATGCAACTAATAAAACAAGCCTGTAAGGAAAGGGTTTTTCCTGTAGATAAACTAAATAAAACAGAAACTGGACTACTACTTTTCACAAACGATACTGACTTATCAAAAAAACTAGGGGCTTCTAAAAAGAATATTAAAGAAATTTATCAAATCACCTTGGATAAAAACTTAAGTCAAGTGCATTTAGAAAATATCCGAGATGGGATTTTTATGAATGGAAGAACTATAAACCTAGATTTGATATCGTACATAAATGGAAAAGATAAAAACGAGATTGGTATTGAAAATAGTAATGGAGGAATAAAATTAGTAAAGCAGTTATTCGAAAAAATAAACTACAAGATAATCAAATTAGATAGAGTATTTCTAGGAGGATTAACTAAGAAGGATTTACCAAGAAAACATTACAGGCATCTTACTCAAGATGAAATAAATATTTTAAGAAGGCTTTAATTTATACCAGATTTACAAATCTTTCGTTATTGTTTTGATTATCGTATTTTTATCGACTTAATGAAACAAATAATTAAACGCATTTTCCAAACACTCTTAGGGATTAGTTTACTATTACTGATTTCAGGATCTGTTATTACCTATTTTTTTAGCGAAAGGATTGAAAAAACAGTAATGAATAAAATCCAAGAGAAAATGACATCCGATCTAGAACTAGGAGATGTTGCTTTTAGTTTCTATGAAAAATTCCCTTCGGCATCAGTTAAAATAAGTAATTTACTTGCTTTTGAAAAAGAGGGATTCAATAATGACACTCTCTTTTATGCAAAATTAACTTATATTGAAGTTAGTATCATTGACATTATACTAAGTTCGTTTGAGATAAAAAAAGTGGTAGTTGATAACGGGGAAATCAATATAAAATATGATAATGATAACAATCCTAATTTTACTATTTTCAAAACTAATGAAAAAAGTAAAAATAAATTAACACTTAACAACTTAATACTATTAGACACACACATTAAATTTAATAAGAAAGAAGTTGATATTAAATGGAGAATACAAGAGGGATTTCTTGAATTTAAAGAAGCAAATGTAATCATTAATGCTAAATTATTTTCTAAAAAGTTAATTGTAAACACGAGAGATTACATTCATAAAAAACAAATGATATTAGCTACTGTTCTAGAAATAAAAAAAGACAGTGTTGTCATTCAACAAGGATCAATAGTACATGTTGAAAATTTAAAAACTGAATTATCAGGAAAGATTATTATGGGAAAAATAATTGACCTAGATTTTTCCTGTGAAGACCAAGAATTAACTAATATTATTCAAAATACACCTGAACATCTTAAATCTATTTATAATTCATTTCAGGCAAATGGAATTGTAAATTGTAGTGGAAATATTAAAGGGTTAGTTAGTAAATTATCTAACCCATATCTTGACATGAAATGTAGTATTGAAAAAGGAATCTTTAATTTAAAAAACCTTCCATTTAAGCTAGAAAATGTGAGTCTAAAATCTAAAATAAATAATGGGGTGGAAAGGAATTTTCATAACACTGAAATTGAAATTATTGATTTTAATTCAAAAACAGAAAATGGATTCATAAAAGGTGATTTTAGTATTCAAAACTTAAATAACTATTATTTAACAGCTAAATTTAGTTCTATTTGGGATTTAGCAGAAATTAATAATTATTTTGAAGATTCCCCATTTTTAAACCTACAGGGGAAGTTAAGTGCTAACACCCAATATTCAGGAAATATTTCGTTTGACAGCAAGTTTACCAACTACTTTCTAAAAGCTAATCATATCTCAAAAACTAGATTTAAAAAAGCAAGTTTTATTTACAAAAATATACCTCTTGATTTTAATTTTAATACTGTAGAATGCGTATTTAAGAATAATCGAATTGAAGTAAAAAATAGTGCTTCTACAATTGCAGATAGCGACATTAATTTTACTGGAAATATCACTAATTTAATTGGATATATTCTAAAAAAGGAAGATGCAATTGATATTACTGGAAACCTAAAAGCAACTTATATTAAGTTTGATGAATTACTATCATTAAAAGATACTTTAGAGAAACAAGGAGAAGGAACTATGCCTAAATGGATTTATGCTAATTTAAACACCAACATTAAAACTTTTAGCTACGATGATTTTATTGCTTCAGATATTACTGGACAGTTAACCTACGACAACAAAATACTTACAGGAGAAAATATAAGATTAAGTAGCTTAAATGGAAATATAGCTGGAAACTTCAAGTTCTATGAATCAAAAAATAATAATTTAACATTATTTTCTCAACTTAATCTCAGTAAATTAAATATCCGAAATGCCTTTTTGGCTTTTAATAATTTCAATCAAGACTTTATAACAGCAAAACATATAAAGGGAATTGGTACCGCCGAAATTCAAATGCAAGCTGCATGGAAGCCTGGATTTATTTTTGAAAAAGATAAGCTAAGCGTAAAATCTCATTTAGTTATTGAAAAAGGAGAATTGATACAATTTAAGCCACTTGAAAACCTATCAGAATATGTAAGTCTTGACGATTTAAAAACAGTACAATTCTCTACTCTAGAAAATACAATTGAGATTAACAATAATGTAGTTACTATCCCAACTATGGAAATAAAATCATCTGCGTTATCTGTTTTTTTATCAGGGACCCATACATTTGAACAAGAAATAGATTATCGAATTAAACTCTTACTTTCAGAATTAATGTCAACTAAATTTAGAAAGAAAAATACTAAAGTTAAAAAAACTGAATTTGGAGAGGTAAAAGAAAACGGTGAAATTTTCAACACCATATATTTTAAAATGACTGGAGATTCTGAAAATCCAGACATCTCATTTGATGGTATACGATTTATGGAGGATGTACAAAAAGGAATATCAAAAGAAAAAGAAACAATAAAAAATATAATTAAGGAAGATATATTGCTAACGAAGGAACAAGAAAACAAGGAAAAAGGACAAGGTGTTATTATTGAATGGGATGATGAATAAACAATAAAATGGATATATATTCTAAAAAACAAAAGTGGAAATTTGCCTTATTAGGACTTGCAATTATTATTGGATTATCTTCACTATTTTTAACCAATCGTTTAGTAAAACAATTAAAAAATGAAGAACGAAAAAAGATAGAGCTTTGGGCTCATGCAACGAAACACCTAGTCAACATATCTGGCGAAGGAGATTACTCTTTAGCCATAAAAGTAATTTCAGAAAATAGCAATATTCCTGTTATTTTAGTTGATGAATGTGATAGTATTTTAGAACATAGAAATTTCAATTATTACAGTAAAGCAGATAGTTTATTATTAAAAATAGGTCTAATAAAAGAGAAAGAAATTACCAAATCCTACCTTAGAAGTGAGCTAATAGAAATACGATTAGGAGAAGAAACCCCAATTGAAATTAATATCTTAGGTAACAAACAATGGATTTACTACAAGGATTCAGCATTGCTTTATCAATTAAGATACTATCCAATTTACCAATTAGGATTCATTGGCTTGTTCATGTTTTTCGCTTACTTTATTTTTAGCGCCAGCCGTAACTCTGAACAAAACAAGGTTTGGGCTGGAATGGCAAAAGAAACAGCTCACCAAATAGGAACCCCATTATCATCATTAATGGCATGGGTAGAACTTCTGAAGGAGAAAGAAGGGACAGAAAGCATGGTTTTTGAGATGGAGAAAGATATTAAAAGGTTAGAGACTATTACTGATCGATTCTCAAAAATTGGATCAAAATCAGTACTAAGAGATGTCGATGTAGTAGAATTAATTAGACAGTCAGTAGAATATTTGAAATCTAGAATGCCTGTCCATACTTTATTTACACTAGACTTTCCAAACAAAATAATCATCATCCCTGTAAATAGTATACTTCTAGAATGGGTGGTTGAAAATTTAGTAAAAAATGCAGTTGATGCAATGAAAGGAAGGGGGGAAATTAAAATCTCCATTACTGAAGATACTAATAACCTTATTCTAAATATTGCAGATACAGGAGGCGGGATTGATCGTTCAATTCTAAAAAACATATTTAAACCCGGAGTAACTTCAAAAAAAAGAGGTTGGGGTCTAGGGCTTTCTCTATCTAAACGAATAGTTGAGCAATATCATAAGGGAAGTATTTTTGTAATGCAATCTAAAAAAGGAGTAGGAACTACTTTTTGTGTTCAC
This sequence comes from Cryomorphaceae bacterium, assembly GCA_949531795.1. GTDB lineage: Bacteria > Bacteroidota > Bacteroidia > Flavobacteriales > BACL11 > UWMA-0277. The sequence goes on from CATIQX010000035.1 coordinate 11,376, forward strand.
TTACCTAAAAGACTAAATTCCACAACTTCCTAAATTATTCTTATTCAGATAATTCTGATGATATTCTTCTGCTCTGAAAAACTTTGAAGAATAAACTACCTGAGTTACAATCTCATTTTCTAAATTTTTCTGATGGTCTTTTATAGATTCTTGAACCTCTTTAAATTGTTTTTCGCTATGACAAAAAACAACTGAACGATACTGTGTCCCATTATCAAATCCTTGTCTATTTAATGTAGTTGGATTATGATTTTCCCAAAATATATTGAGCAAATTAGAATAACTAACTTTTTCTGGATTAAAATACAAGTCAACTACCTCAGCATGATTGGTTGTTCCGCTACAGACTTCATTATAAGTTGGCATATCAGTATTACCTCCCATATAGCCAACTCTAGATAAATAAACTCCTTCAGCTGCTTTAAATAACTTCTCAACTGACCAGAAACATCCTGCTCCAAAAGTTGCTCTTTGCAACTTAGAATATGATTTAAAACGTATACTCAATGAATTTACACAATGACGTTTATCTTTTATAGTAATTTGTTCTCCCATAAAAATATGTCCTAAATGCCCATCACATTTTTTACAACAAATTTCAGTTCTTAATCGACCGCCACTCAAATCTTCATAATGAGTAATTGCACCTTCAATTTCATCATCAAATGAAGGCCAGCCACAACCCGAATTAAATTTTGTGTTAGATTCGTACAATGGGTTATCACAAGCACGACAAATGAAAATTCCAGCTTCATAATGCTCATTATACTCTCCAGTAAAAGGAGCTTCTGTTCCTTTATCTTTTAGAATATGTTTTTCCTCAGTTGTGAGATTTGAAAAATAATCTTTATTCATAAAATCAAAAGTAGTAAATTATTTCAGTTGAAGATAATTTTTTAACTTTTGAGTTAGTTCAAATAAATGGATTCTTATGCATTCTATATAAAAAGTAGTGGCTGGAATAATATTGATGCTATTACTATATGTTAAGAAAGATAAAGTAAATGCTTTTTTATATTAGCCGAACTTTAAATACAAAATATTTTGGCAAGTATATACATACATATCCCCTACTGTAAGCAGAAATGTACTTATTGTAATTTTCATTTCAGAATTTCACAAAATGACAAGAATGAAATGCTAAAAAGCATCAAAAAAGAAATATCTATGCGAAAAACATACTTAAATGAAGCTAAAATTAACTCTATTTATTTTGGTGGCGGGACACCTTCAATACTTAGAAAAGGAGAAATAAAAAGTTTAATTAACGCTTTGTATAATAATTTTATAATTGATGCTAATGCTGAGATCACTTTAGAATGTAATCCAGATGATATTAATACAAACAAACTTCTAGGGCTTAAGGAAACTGGTATTAACAGACTAAGCATTGGTATTCAATCCTTCAATGATGAAGATTTAAAATTTATGAATCGATCTCATAATTCAAAGGAAGCACTTAATTGCATCAAGATTGCAAAGGATTCAGGTTTTGACAATATTACTATTGATTTAATTTACGGGCTACCAAATCAAAGTAATAAAAATTGGGAAGAAAATTTAGCACAAATGCTCACTCTAGACATACAACATTTTTCAGCTTACTCTCTAACGGTAGAACCTAAAACAAAATTAAAACATCTAATTGACAAGAAACTTATAACCCCTTTGAATGATGAAATTACAGTTGAACATTTTAATACCTTGGTAGAAGTTGCTAGTAAAAATAATTTTGTTCATTATGAAATATCAAATTTTGGAAAAGAAGGGTTCTTCTCAGAACATAATACTGCCTATTGGGAAAATAAGCATTATTTAGGAGTCGGTCCTTCTGCACATTCCTTTAATGGAAATAGTCGACAATGGAACATTTCATCAAACAAGCAATACATAGCAAAAATAAATGAAGGTATTTCATATTTTGAGTTAGAACAACTTAGCAATACTCAAAAATATAATGAATATATTTTTACAGCCTTGCGTACAATCTGGGGAGTTAAGCTAGATTATATAAATAATCAGTTTGGGCAAGAAGCTCTAGAAAATTTTAAAAAACAAGTAGTAAAATGGGAAAATGAAGAAAAAATAAAGCAGTACGAAGGAGCTTATATACTTACTAAAAATGGTAAGTTGTTTGCTGACTCAATTGCTTCAGATTTATTTATCGTCTAAAATTCTTTTAAAATAAGATTCATACTGATTAACAACAATAGACCATCTGTAAACTTCATCTATTCTTATAAGATTATTTTTTGTGAATTCAATTTTATTTTTTAAAATCTCTTTGTTCTGTAGTAAATCAGCTAATATATTGGCACTATTAAAATAATATGAATTCTGATTTACTACTGATTTATTAAACTGGTTATCATGTGATAAAATAAATGCCTTTGCAGCCATAGCTTCAAGTAATGCAGGATTAGTCCCTCCTACTGAATGACCGTGTAAATAATATTTTGAATAATATCTCATATTATCAAGGTGAAGTTTATTAAAAATACCATCAAGGAAAATAATATTTGAATTTCTATATTTATCTTTCAGAAAGTCACCATAATTAGTAATGTGATTTCCTACAACAAAATATGGGTATTTTATGCCGCTGGAAATATAACCATCAAACATCATTTCTAAATTATTCTCAGGCTCTAATCTTGCAATTGTTAAAATATAATTATTAGGAACTAAACCATATTCCTTTAGACAATTATGGCTTGGAGTCGCAGCATCAAAAGCTCCATAGGCAATAAATTCAGATTTTCTATTATATTCATTATGAATATAATCTTGAATCCCAACATTATCAGCAATTAGATAATCAGAATGTTTAACTCCATATTTCTCAATCGTTTTAGTAATTTTCTGAACCAAATTATTCCACTTTGAACGCTTCCATTCCAGTCCATCAAGGTTAGTTACTATTACTTTATTTTTATGATTGCAAAATATTACCGATAAAGCCGAAGTAATTAAACCGAGCTCTAAAATGATATCAAAATCCTTATTTGTTGCATCTTTAAAACATACATAGTCATAAATAAAATTAGATGCTGAATTTCCTAAGAAAGATTTAAGTCCTGCTTTTCTTATTATTTGGACACCTTTATAGCTTTCTTCTTTATAGGGGTGAAAATCTGGCGAATAAACGCTTACTTGGTGTCCTTTATTAACCAATCCTACGGATAAATATTCTGCACATTGCTCAAAACCTCCATAATTATTAGGAATCCCTCTTGTGCCTAAAATTGCAATTTTCATACTTTTTATTTATAGGCTGTAAATATATAAACAGAAGTTTATTTAAAGCCATATTTTATACATTTACATTCGTTCAGTACACCCAAATTAAATAAACAAAAATGTGTTAACATCTTATTTTTCAATTACTTAAAACTAGACTCAAGCGTATTATATTTGTACTGTCGTAATACTTGTTTTGGGTTGTGCTATTCGTTCATAATATTGTACAACATAAAAGCCCTCACTTTCGTGAGGGCTTTCTCTTTATTTATTTATAATTACTAGTTGGGAAGTCTAACACCTAACATAAATTCATGTGATCCTGAGTAGTAACTATTAGTCGCTGTAGAAGGCATTCCGTATGAATAACCAATATTAAATTTATCATTAATATTGTACCCTAACAATGCGGCAATTGAAGATAAATCATTATTCATATTATAATTCATCCCTAACCAAAATATCTCTTTATATTCTGATTTTACACCAAAGTCGATTTGAGTTTTTGCACCAACTACTGACCTTAGGAAAAAACTTGGCTCAATAGAAATTACAGGATTAATATCAAAAACATATGAACCTAAAACATAAATATGGCTAGCCAATTTTCCGTTCTGACTTGTAGTATCATATATTCTTGTAAAATTATCATCCATTAATTTGAGCTCTGAACTTAATAGTTGAGGAATAGCAGCTCCTATGTACCATTTATCTCCACTTAAATTTAAACCAAAAGTTGCATCAGGTAAAGTTCTTACTACATCACCACCAAGCATTAATGGGTCATTTTGATCATCAACAGATATATTGTTCTTAATAATCTTAAACTGCGTAAACCCACCTTGTAATGCCAATGAAAGTTTCATTTTAGAAGTTAAAGAAAAGGCATAAGTATAAGAGGCTGAACCTCCAGATCTACTTGTGGGGCCCGTAACATCATTGTACAAGGTGCCTCCTAGACCAACATGATCGCTATGCTTTCCGTAAACACTAATTACATTAGTTCTTGGTCCTTCATTCACACCTACCCATTGATTACGGATAGAAGTATTCACTTGATAGTAATCATACATCCCAGCAACAGCAGGGTTTATAGCATAATTATTATTCATATACTGTGTAATTTGTGGAAGTTGTTGTCCTTTTAAAATACCTCCAAAACAAATTGCAAAAAATAAGATTGATATTTTTTTCATTTTTTTCATTTTCATATTATCTGATAATTGTAATAGGACCTGTTTGAGGCGCATCACCTGTATTTAAGTCTATTATATAATAGTATGTTCCAACTGGCAACTCTTTTCCTTGATTAGTTCCGTCCCAAGACTGATAATTATTCCCTCCAATTGATTCGAAAACTAAACCACCCCATCTGTTAAATACTTGAACCAAAGCGCTTTGATAAGATCTTATATCTAGTGGTACCCAAGTATCATTAAAGCCATCATTATTAGGGGTTATTGCTTCGTAAGGTTTTACACCAACAACAACATAAATAGAATCATACCCTAAACACCCATCAGAGTCCATAACATTTAAATAATACCAATCAGTTTCTGAAATTTCTTGAATATTGATAAAACCATTATTATTTGTAATTGTATCTTTAGTCCATTGCCAAGTATACTCTACACAACTATTATTATCAGAAAATAAGTTGATATTATCCCCCGCTAATACGATTGGGTAAACACCATATTCAACTGCAGGATTTGATCCTAACATTGGGTCAATTGAATTGAAATTAACAGCAACAATATTTTCTTGCTCACAGTTATCAGAATCAGTAATAGTTAAAGTGTAATATACAGTTGCGGTTTCACCCTGTGCCAAAATAACCTCTGGCATAATAATTCTATCTCCTGTTTCTATACCATCATTCCAAGTATATGTTAACTCAGAACTTTCATCAACATCAATAATAATTGATTGACCTAAGCAAATTGTAGTATCAATATTAATTAAGTTTTCAGGTAAAAATATTTTTCTATAATCTTTAATAAATGTACTATCATTAATTTCACATCCTCTTGTATCTACAACCGTAATAGCATACCATCCAGGTGGATTTCCACCAATGATATTTGAATTATTTAATGTTGGAGTTCCATTTACAAAATAATTAAATAATTGACTTCCTCCTTCAGGAAACATTCTAATAATCCCATCATTTAACAAACAAGTTTCATCTACGGTATCAACTAAAAGAGTAAGTGGCTCAAAAGGCTCTGTTATTTCTACGGACAATGATGTTACGTCACAGCCATTTCTGTCCTTAGCAATAACATAATAATTTCCAGGAGATAAATTAGTAAACACAAAAGGAGTTTGTGATACTGAACCCGACTCATAGTCTATAACTTGATCAACTATTGCGGTTCCAGAATAGAGTGTGTAAGAATAAGTTGCTTCAAAAGAAGTCCCTCCATTTCCTAATACCTCAATAGAACCATCATCATCACCAAAACAAGAAATATCAAACTCTTGTATTGATATTTCCAATAGTGTAGGTTCGTTTAAATAAACCTCAAATGTATCTCTACACGTATTTGCATCTTCAACTATTACTTTGTAAACACCTAAAGGTAAGTTAGATATTAGTGAATTAGCACCTCCATTAGACCATGAATAAGCATAAGCAAGCACCCCTCCAGTAACATTTGCCTTTAGTTTTCCGTCAGACAAACCATTACAAGAAATTGGACTGGTTATTGAAATATCAACTTGCAATTCTTCTGGCTGAGTTAGTGTGAAATTAACAGTGTCTGAACATCCTACAGCATCTGAAACAACACAATAATAATCAGTAGAAAGAGTAATGCTATCTACACACAAAGCTACTGCTGATGCTGTACTTTGCCCAAGTAAATCATTCCATAAATAGTTGTAAGATATTAGTCCCGTAAAAGGTACTCCTCCTAAAACAGTAACATTTAACTCTCCATCACAATCATCAAAACAACCAACATTTCCAATAGTCCCTTGGTTGGCTTGAAAAACATTATCATCATTAATTATTACTGATTCTGTATCCTCACATCCATTTTCATCTGTTATGGTAATAGTGTAAGTGCCGATTGCTAAATTAGCCAAAGAATAGGTTGTTTCTCCAGAATCCCATAAATAAGAATAAGTAGTTGCCGAGCCAACTCCACCATATACTGAATCTGTAACCGAGCCATTATTCCATGCAGCACAATTTATATTAGTTGTTACAAAACTATGTTGAATAGGACTGGGTTCGTTAAATAATATTGTTTCTTGATAAATGCACCCATTAGCATCCTGCACTACAAAAATATGACTACCAGCCCAAATACTATCAATAGTAATTGTATTCGAAAAAATTATGCTGTCCGTTAAATACGGAGTCGTACCACCAGAGCCTATAATATCTAAATAACCTAAACTATCCTCATTACATCTTATTTGATAATTATTCCAATTAGATGCGGTAGTTTCAACTTCAAACAAAGTAGGCTCAGTTATGGTAATATAATCTGATGAAGCGCAATTATTTATATCAAATACTTCAACAGTGTGCTGGCCAGGCTCTAAATCCAGGAAGAGCATATTCGATTGAGTAGGGTTACCATCAATAGAAAATTCAAAAGGACCAGTACCCCCAACAAACTGAATATTTTGTACAGCACCATCATCAAGCCCAAAACAACTAATATGCGTAAATACTGTACTATCAATTGCTAATAAGCCAGGGTAAGATAAAGTAATACTTGTATCATCAAAACAACCATTTGCATCAATAGCTTGAATAACGTAGGTATTTGGAGCTAACATTCCAAAAACAGGATTAGGCTGAGTGATTAATCCATTTGTGTTTGAATAAGAATAAGGCTGTTGACCTCCGCTTAGAAATATCTCTATCTGAGCATCATTAATGCCATAACAACTACTACTAGTAATCAATACAGTATCAATAACAATTTGATTAAATTCAGGAGTAATGTCAATACTTTCAGTTATGACGCAAGAAGTAGCATCGGTTACCAACACGGAATATGTTCCTACAGGCATACTAGTGATTGTAGCAGATGTTTCACCTGTAATTACTCCATTAATATCAGTCCATTGATATGAATATGCAGGTGTTCCCGCTGCTGTAACTGTTGCTGAACCACTAGAATCTCCCAAGCAAGGTGATACAGTCGTAAACGAAACCGTAAAACCTATATCTGCTAATACAGAAACTGGTACTGTAAACTGACAAGCATTGCTATCAGTGACTTCAAC
>CATIQX010000036.1 GCA_949531795.1 Cryomorphaceae bacterium
CTTTTGAAAAATTAAATTCTTCAACTATTTTAAATATCTGTTCAGAATCAGTAGCAACAATAACTTCGTCAACTAATTCTGATTTTTCAAGAGCAAATAAATTCCAATAAATTAAAGGCTTTCCACAAAAATCTTTAATATTCTTTCCTGGTATAGATTTACTACCACCTCTTGCAGGAATAAATGCTATAACACTCATTCCGATCTATATTTTTCATATCCTCCTTTTGGTTTTTCAATATCCAAAATATCTTCCTTTTTAAAAGTTAATGCTTTTTGAACTGCCCTTAAATCTCTTGCTAATTTTCTCATTCCAGTTGGTTCTAACGAAAATACTTGATCAGTTCCTTTCCAAACTCTATCTATTGTAAAATGTCTTTCAAACCATTCCGCTCCTAATGTGTAAGCGGCTATATCAATAGCTATACCATGATGATGACCTGAAAAACCGATCTTATCAACCCGGTCACCAAAAGTTTTTTTCAATCTTACAATCTCTAGCAAACAAACATCCTCAAAAGGAACGGGATAACCAGAAGTGCATGCATAGACTACTAATCTATTTCCTTGATTAGTTTTTTCAAAGAATTGCACTATTTCTTCTTCTTGGATTTTTGTTGTCATTCCAAATGAAATATGTACACCTCCTTTATATTCATCTCTTAAAATCCTTAACATTGCAAAATGGTTATTACAAGCTGAAGGAACCTTAATATAATCTGGTTCTAGAGTGATAATCTCTTTTGCAGAGAATACATCAAAAGTAGATGAAGAGTACATAATCCCCAAACTTTCGGCATAATCTTTGAGTTCTTTATGTTGATCAATAGAAAATTCTAAGAACTCTCTATGTACACCATAAGGTTCTCCAAATGAATGCATTTTGTTTGGGTGGGGAGCGTCAAATTGCTTCTTTGTAAGAAACTCTCTATTATTTCTTTTCTGAAATTTTGCAACAGTTGCATTTCCATCTGCTGCAACTTTTATCATTTGTTTTGCAATCTCAATATCTCCTTGGTGATTACAGCATATTTCAGCTGCAATATTTGGATTTTTATAATTCATTAACTATTATTTTTCAAATTATTATCTTCATTAAAATACTCTGAACTTTCAGTATATCCATATTTATTCCCGTAACCGTAACCGTAGCCATAACCGTAACCGTAACCATATCCATATCCATAAGCACCACTACCCTCCTTTACATCATTAAAAATAAGATGGATATCACCTAGTCTCTTGTTAATATACATATCATCAGCATATGACAATAGGCCTTTTCTAGAATAATTTTGCCTTGCTACATATAGATTAATATCTGAATAATCCATTAAGCCTAATGAATCTGCAACTAATCCCAGTGGTGGTGTATCTAAAATAATAATATCATAGTTTTCTTTTAATTTATCTATCATCTTTCCAAATTTATCACTCAATAAAGCATCAGATGGATTATTTGGTATAGGTCCTGAAACTAAAATATCTAAATTTTCAATATCTGAATGCACAATTACTTCATTTAATGATTTATCACCGAGTATGTGATTAGAGATACCAATGTCATTTTTAAGTCCAAAATCAACATACATTCTTGGTCTTCTTAAATCAGCACCTACAACTAAAGTCTTTTTGCCTGATTTTGCAAATACTATAGCTAGGTTTTGAGCGATATAGGTTTTTCCCTCTCCACTAATTGATGAGGTAACTAAATATACTTTCTTATTACTATCAGGATTAAAGAAGTTTAAATTAGAACGTAAAGCTCTAAAACCTTCAAAGACAGCTGACTTAGGGTTCTGTTGAGACAGTAAGGTATTACCACTATTATTACTGCCAATTATACTTAAAATAGGAATAGACGTAGCTTTTTCCAAATCAATTCTGGTAACTATTCTTTCGTTTGTCAACTCCTTAATCAAAAGTATAATAATAGGTAGTACTAAAGCTAAAAATAATGCGATTAGATAATTCATTGATTTATCAGGATCTACAGGTTCTTTAGATAAATAAATGGAAGGCTCAAGTACTTTAATATCGGTAATATTAGAAGAGGAAGTAATTTTGGCTTCTGCTCTTTTTTGTAATAGAAAAATATAAATATTTTCAGAAATAGATTGTAAGCGCTCAATACTTAACAGTTCTCTCTCTACTTTTGGAATATTTCCTAATGTAGCTTCCATTTTATTAATTCTATTTTTAAAGTCAGTAATTAATAAATTATTAGTTGACTTACTTAAATTAATTGCTTCTTTAAGATTAATTACTAATTGCTTAATTTGACGATTATATTGAGAAACTGAAGGATTATTGATTTGTCCCCCATCAACTAAAATGTTTTTCTTAACTTGTAACTCAACTAATTGATTTATTATCATATTCAAACCTATGTCACTAACACCTAAAGAATTAGAAATACTAATACTTTCTAAATTATCACCATCATTAATATAATTTTCAAGATAAATATAATAATTATTAAGACTTTTGCTTTTAGCTAATTCTGTATCTACATTAATAATATTGGTATAAATACTTTGTGCCTTTAAACTTAAATCAGTAATCTTGTTATTGTTCTTATATTCTTGTATTTTCATTTCAATTAGTGAAAGTGAGTCGATCATTTCTTCTAATTGACCATTTATAAATAAAACAGTGTTTTTTGAAGCTATGTTTTTCTCGGTCAACTCACCTTTAATATAATTTTCAGTTAATTTATTTAAAAATTTAACTCCTTTTAATTGATCCTCTTCTAAAATTGAAATATCAATCACAGTTGACTTTACGTCCTTTTGTGTAATTAAAATCTTCTTTTGATAAAACAGGGTGAGTTTTTTTAAATCCTTAAACTTAACAACAGTAGTTGGAATATCTGAATTGCTTATAATATACCTAGTATCTAAATTAACCCTAATATTTGTCTTTTCGAAATTAATTTCCTCACCAAACTGATAATTATTTTGATTATCGTCATAAATTAATGTGAAGTTTTTAGCATCAATATATTCAATAATAATGCTCTTTCCAAATACTTTAGTTACATCATTACATTCTACTTTAATTGGTGCAATAAAAGTTTCAGACATTTTAATAGTACCAGAAATAAAATAACTAATATCAAAACCCAAATCAGCTAATGTTGAGTAAACTAAAGGGTATGATTTAAGAATTAGCACTTTATTCTCTATACTGATATTACTACTTCCCATTGCTTTCTCAAACATTAAGTCGGAAGCAGATCCTAAGGAATTATTTTCTTTAACAAGAATAGATGTTTCAACCAAAAATAGCTCATTAGTATATCGGTTGTATAGAAAAGCAATAGAAAAAGTTAATAATAAACTTAATACAAAAAAGCGCCAACTATTAATTATTTTAAAGAAAAACTGTCTAACATCTACTATCTCATCCAATTGATTATTATTTTTCATCGTTAGTTATTATTGATTAATAGATAAAGTGTTACAGCTGATATTGACAGGGAAATCAAGTTTGGTAAACTAGAAAACGAATAAAATCTTTTATTTAATTGAGGTACATAAATCACATCATTAGGTTGCAACATGAAATTAGGATTACTTAATGTTTTTATATCTGTTAAATCCACATAAAAAATTTGATTTAATTCATTATTATTTCTAATAATTTTAATCTTTTTTATGTTACCAAACTCTGATATATCATTAGCTAAACTTAAAGCATATAAAATATTTGCGTCTGGATTGACTACAATGAAATTGCCAGGCTTATTTACAGATCCTAAAACACTTATTTCAAAATTAATGATATTTAGTTTTATTATTGGCTGCTCAAAGTAAGAAACTGCAATATTTTTTATAATAGTCTCTAGCTCTCTTAATGTAAAGCCTACAGCTTTTATTTTACCTAAAGAAGGTAAATCCAAGAAACCACCCTCCTTAATTAAATAGCCATACAAATATGGATTCTGTACAATTAGTTGAGAATTTGATGTCTGTTCTTTGTTAAAGAAATCATTTTGCTGATTTGTAACTGTGCTAATTTGTACTGATATTAAATCACCAACTTGTAATAAGTATTTATCAGAATTTAACTTAATTTCTGACACAACCTTTGATGTCTGAAAATATTCTAAATCTTTATTTGTAATGCAGGAAGAAAGCGAAAAAATTATTATTAAAAGCAATAATATTGAATTTGACTTTGTAAAAAAATATTTGTTCATGAAATTTTGATTCTTTACTTGATTTATGATTTACAAATATGATAAAAAAAAATTAGATAGACAATGTAGAAAGATTTATTACTAATCTAGTAGGCAAGCAAGTTTTTTAATTGATTTTCAAAGCGTGATTTAGCTAAAAATTCATCTTCTAATTCATGTGCAAAAGGAACAGGTGTGTCAATTGATGCTGAACGCTTTACAGGAGCATCTAAATACTCGAAACATTCGTCAGCAATCATAGATGATAAATCAGCTCCAAAACCACCAATCATACAATCTTCATGTAATACAATAGCTCGTCCAGTTTTCTTCACTGAATCCAAAACAACTAATTTATCTAAAGGAACAAGTGTTCGTAAATCAATCAAGTCTGCAGAAATATCAGGATTATTTTTCAAAACTTCCAAGGCCCAATGGACTCCCATGCCATAAGTTATAATGCTTACATCAGCACCTTTTTTTATAAAATTAGCCTTACCTATTTCAGTTGTAAAATAAGCATCTGAAACACCCTCACTTAGGCTTCTATATAAAGCCTTATGTTCAAAATACATTACGGGATTTGGATCATTAATAGCAGAATTTAACAAACCTTTTGCATCCTCAGGAAAGGCAGGGTAAACTACTTTTAGTCCAGGAGTGTGTGTAAACCAAGCCTCATTAGATTGAGAATGAAACGGACCGGCTCCAACGCCTGCACCTGTAGGCATACGCACTACAACATCCACTTTTTCGCCCCATCTGTAATGAGTTTTAGCCAAATTATTAATAATCGGATTAAAACCTGATGTAACAAAATCAGCAAATTGCATTTCCATTACGGATTTGTATCCATTGATTGATAATCCTAATGCAGCACTAACTATGGCTGATTCGCAGATAGGTGTGTTTCTGACTCTATCTTTTCCAAATTCATTCATAAAACCATCCGTAATTTTAAATACCCCTCCATAATCAGCAATGTCTTGCCCCATAATAATTAAATTATCATGTTTTTGCATAGATTGTTTTAATCCATCAGAAATAGCATCAATAAATCGTTTTTCTGATTTCTCAGCAGAAGGAAAAATAATTTTAGGATTATGAGGGTAGAAAATATCAGCCAACTCTATTTCAGAATTAGATTCTATCCTTGGCTCAGTGTCAGCAGAGGCCCAAGCTGTATTTATTTCAGCTTTTATTTTTTTCTTTAATTCTTCAATTTCTTCATGAGAAATCAATTTCTCTTTCAATAAAAAAAATTCATAATTCTCAACAGGATCCTTTTTAGCCCACATTTCCATTAAATCTTGTGGTATATATTTTGTCCCGGAAGCTTCTTCATGCCCTCTCATTCTGAAACTCATACATTCCAAGATAACAGGCCTAGGTTTTTTAGCAATCTGTTTTTTTATATCACTAACAGCTGCATATACTTCTAGAATATTATTACCATCAATAGTATAAGCATCCATTCCGTAACCAATTCCTTTATCCGCAAATTGCTTACATCTAAATTGTTCAGAGCTTGGAGTAGATAATCCATATCCATTATTTTCAATTACAAAAATTACTGGTAAATCCCAAACAGCTGCAACATTAAGGGCTTCATGAAAATCACCTTCACTTGCTCCACCGTCTCCGGTAAAAACAGCCGTTATTTTTTTATTATCTTTTAATTTATTTGCCAAAGCAATACCATCAGCAACGCCCAGCTGAGGCCCCAAATGAGAAATCATTCCAACAATACTGTACTCCTTGCTTCCAAAGTGAAAAGAACGATCTCTTCCTTTTGTAAAACCATTCGCTTTACCTTGAAACTGTGAAAACAAACGGTCTAAAGGTACATTTTTAGTAGTGAATACACCTAAATTTCTATGCATTGGAAGTATGTATTCATCATGGCTTAATGCAGCTGCCACACCAACAGAAATAGCTTCTTGCCCTATTCCTGAAAACCATTTTGATATTTTACCTTGTCGTAACAAAATTAACATCTTTTCTTCTACTAATCTTGGTGTTAAAATAGACTTATACAAGTCTAATAACACAGTATCTGAAATTCCCTTTCTATTAAATTGCATCTTTGATTTTGTTTGCTGCCAAAACTACTTAATATTTTCTTTACTTTGTTAAAAATTGAAAAGATGAATTGGCAAGATATATCTGTAGGAATTATAATAGTATCGACAATATGTTTTCTATATAAAAAATTTAGGAATAAGGATCACGATTATAACGACGGAAGTTTTTGTAGTAATTAATGAAATTTCTAATCACTTATTGTAAGAGAATACTAATCTTACTGGCTTTATACTCTAGTAGTAGAATATATTTTTACCTTAATAATAATGATACAATAAATCCTTATTATTTCTTAGAATTTATAGCTGGTTTACGCTTTGATATTTCTGCATTAGCATACATTAATATTCCACTATTTATTTTATTGATTTTACCACATAATTTAAGATCCAGAAAAAACTATCACAAATTAACCAATTATCTTTTTTATATTGTAAATATTCCATTTTTATTAGTGAATAATATAGATATAGAATATTTTAAATTTACCCAGAAACGATCTACTGCAGACTTGTTTCAACTAATGAGCTTAGGCAATGATGCTAAATACATCATCCCTCAGTTTGCAAAAGACTATTGGCCTATCACCCTATTTTCTATAATTCAGCTCTACCTATTATTTAAAGTAAAAGAAATTCCTAAGCATAAATTTTCATTAAGCCTTAAAGGTATTAGTAAACAACTATTAATTTTAGTTTTATCAAGCGGTCTATTTATAATTTCAGCTAGAGGTGGATTACAATTAAAACCAATAAACACCATTAATGCTGGTGAACTATGTGGTTCTCAAAATACAAGCTTAATTTTGAATACTCCATTCTGTATTTTACATTCCTTGAATGAAAAAGCTTTACAAACTTATAATTATTTTAAAAAGCAAGAGCTAGAAAATATTTATTCACCTGTTCATACACCCTATAGTAAAGTTATTAATAAGAAGAATATTGTTATCCTTATCATGGAAAGTTATTCTAAGGAATTTGTAGGACACCACAATGATGGTAAAAGTTATACACCTTTTTTAGATAGTCTTATGGAGTATGGAATAGTATTTAATAATGCTTATGCAAATGGATTAAAGTCCATAGAAGCCCTTCCAGCTATTACAGCTTCAATACCTACTTTAATGGATAATCCTTTTATTACTTCTAATTATGGACAAAACCAATTTGAAAGCCTGGCTTCTTTACTAAATAAGGAAGGATACAATACTTCTTTTTTTCATGGTGGGCAAAGAGGTACAATGGGTTTTTACAGCTTTACTCGTAAGGCAGGTTTCCAGGAATATCATGGGCTAGAAGAATACAATAATACAATTGATTTTGATGGGAGTTGGGGAGTATATGACATTCCTTTTATGCAGTATTTTGCTTCTGAATTAAATAAAAAAAAGGAACCCTTTTTTACTACTTTTTTTTCTTTAAGTTCTCACCCACCATATGTATTACCAAAGAATTATAATCATCAATTTAAAGAAATAGGAATAAGAGAAAGCATCAAATACACTGATGATGCTATGCAACAGTTTTTTGAAAAAATTAAGGATGAAGATTGGTTTAGGAATACACTGTTTGTAATTACAGCTGACCATACTTCAGGGAAAAATTACAATAAGAACTATAAAAACAGAATTGGACGCTATGCCATTCCTCTTTTATTATTTAAAGGAGATTCCAGTATGGTGGGGGAAAATAACTCAATAGTACAGCAAATAGATATTATGCCAACCATTCTTGAAGAGGTTTCTTATACAAAACCCTATTTAGCTTTTGGTAAATCGTTATTTTCAGGTGAAAGCTGGGCAATAAGTAAATTACACAGTAATTACCATTTTATTACAGATAAAGGAATAATTAGGAATAAACTAGAAGATTATCAAAATTTTAATGATTGGGATTTCAAAGAAAATAGTACTAAAGAAAACCCTAATACCAAGTTATTAAAAGCTATAAAACAAGATTATAATTACAGAATGAAAAATAATAAATTAAAACATGAAAATTAGATTTATTATTAATCCAATTTCTGGTACAGGTAAGCAAAAAGGAATTGAAAAATACATTACCAAATACCTTAAAGATTTTGAAATCATTCACACACAAAAAACTGGGGATGCAACCAGGATAAGCAAGAAAGCAGTAAATGAAAACATAGATGCCGTTATAGCTGTAGGTGGTGACGGCACAGTGAATGAGTGCCTAAAAGGTCTAGTGAATACAAACACAGCGCTTGGTGTAATCCCTTGTGGATCTGGGAACGGGTTTGCTTATCATATTGGTATGGATCATAATATTGAAAAAGCTATTAAACAATTGAATAATTCTAGAACTGAAACAATAGATTCTTGCACAGCAAATGGAATTCCTTTTGTAAATGTTTCTGGTATAGGTTTTGACTCACACATAGCTAATTTGTTTTTAAATTTAAAAAAGAGAGGTTTTTTTAGCTATGCGAAACTTATTCTTAAAGAATTAAGTTATAATGCAAAGGAATACACCATTTGTTATAACAAAAATGAACGAAAGGTAAAAGCCTATTTGATAAACTTTGCAAATGCCAGTCAGTACGGAAATAATGCGAAAATCTCCCCAATGGCAGACTTCAAAGATGGCTTAATTGATTTTGTTATTGTAAAGGATTTTCCCAAATGGAAAATTCCTATGATTGTGTATATGTTGTTAACAGGGAAAATTCATTTATCAAAGCATGTAGAAATCATACAATGCGATAAAATGACAATAAGGACAGAAAACACACTTATTCACTTAGATGGAGAGCCATATAAATCTAGTAATCCTGTAGAAGTAAATCTAATACCTAAATCATTAAAAATACTAATACCAAATGGTTAAAAATAAGAAAAATAGAAAAGGAATAATGTATTCTACTAACCCTAATTTTGAGTTTGTATACGAAAATGAGAAAATGGATACCTTGGTAAATAATCAGCAAAACCTAAAAGTATGTATTGACAAACATAGAGCAGGAAAAATTGCAGTTATAATTAAAGGTTTTATTGGAAGTACGGATGATTTGAAAGTATTGGGCAAAATACTAAAAGCAAAATGCGGCGTAGGTGGTAGTACTAAAAATGGCGAAATAATTATACAAGGAGACTTAAGAGATAAGGTAATGGATATTCTAGAAAAAGAAGGTTATAATTACAAGCGTGTTGGAGGCTGAATTTAAAAAAATAATTTTATTACAATATTATTTTATAATTCGATAATTATAATAGAGTAATAAAAAAGTTAAAAGTGCCCAGAGCGGGACTCGAACCCGCACGTCCATAGGACACATGACCCTCAATCATGCCTGTCTACCAATTTCAGCACCTGGGCAAAGTATAATGCAATAATACATAAAAAAAGAATCCCGCTATAAAGCAGGATCTTTTGTTTTTGGTGACCTGGCTGGGGCTCGAACCCAGGACCCCCTCATTAAAAGTGAGGTGCTCTACCAGCTGAGCTACCAGGTCGGTCAAAATCGGCTGCAAATATATTACTTTTCTTTAATCAGA
>CATIQX010000037.1 GCA_949531795.1 Cryomorphaceae bacterium
GTTGAAGTATTAGTTGAAAAACAAGAAGATAAAAATGGTCAGTTAGTTTTATCTCACAGAAGAGCAAGAGTATTAAGAGCTTGGGAGAAAGTAAATGTTGCTCTTGAAACTGGAGAGGTTGTGAATGGTCAAATCATGAGTAGAACAAAAGGAGGAATGATTGTTGATATATTTGGTATTGAGTGTTTCTTACCAGGCTCTCAAATTGATGTTAAGCCAATACGTGATTACGATGAGTATGTTGGTAAAAAAATGGAATTTAAGGTTGTAAAAGTTAATGAATCTTTCAGAAATGTTGTTGTTTCTCATAAAGCATTAATTGAAGCTGATTTAGCAGTTCAAACAAAAGAAATCATGTCTAAATTAGAGAAAGGGCAAGTTCTTGAAGGGACCGTTAAAAATATCACATCATATGGGGTGTTTGTTGACTTAGGAGGTATTGATGGATTAATTCATATTACTGATCTATCTTGGGGAAGAATTTCTCATCCTGATGAGATTGTGTCATTAGATGAAACAATTAATGTTGTAATTCTTGACTATGATGAGGGTAAGAGTAGAATTCAGCTAGGACTAAAGCAATTAGGTGCTCATCCTTGGGAGAATTTAGATGAAAGTTTAAAAGTAGGAGATGAAGTAGATGGAAACGTTGTAGTTGTTGCTGATTATGGGGTATTTGTTGAATTACAAGCAGGTATTGAAGCTTTATTACATGTATCTGAAATGTCATGGTCTACTCACTTAAGAAGTGCAAATGATTTTTATAAGAAGGGTGATGCTGTAAAAGCACAGATCCTGACTTTAGATAAAGAGACAAGAAAAATGTCGTTAGGCGTTAAACAAATGACTCCAGATCCTTGGGCTGATATAGCAGCTACTTTTCCTGTAGGATCTAAACACAGTGTGAAAGTAAGAAACTTTACAAACTTTGGAATTTTTGTTGAATTAGTTGAAGGTGTTGATGGTTTAGTACATATCTCTGATCTTTCATGGACAAAGAAAATTAAGCATCCAGCTGAATTTACTCAAGTTGATGCAATGCTAGACGTTGTTGTTTTAGATATAGATAAAGGAAATAGAAAAATTAGTTTAGGACATAAGCAATTAGATCAAAATCCTTGGGATGAGTATGCAAAGCAGTTCATAGAAGGAAAAGATTATGAAGGTAATGTAAAAGAGGTGTTTGACAAAGGTGCCGTAATTGCATTGTCTGGAGAGGTTGAAGCTTTTGCTCCTAAAAGACATACTGAAAAGGAGGATGGTTCATCAATTGCAGTTGGGGAAAATTTATCTTTTAGAATTCTTGAATTTTCAAAAGAAAATAAAAAGATTTTAGTTTCACATACTGCAATCTTTAAAGCAGAGCTTGAAGTAGAAAGGAAAAAATCTGCTTCATCAGCTAAGAAAGTTATGAAGAAGCTAGAGAGTGATAAAAAACATTCAACTCTTGGTGATTTAGATAGTTTAGCTACTCTAAAGAAGAACTTAGAGCAAGGTGAATAATTAATTAAAGCCCCATTAATTTGGGGCTTTTTTTTTACTATTTTTGTAATGCAATGGTTGTAGAAAGACAAATACTAAATCAAAAGGATATTCAAATAACAATTGAAAGATTGTGTCATCAGTTAATTGAACATCATGATAGTTTTGAGAATACTGTTATTATTGGTGTTCAGCCAAGAGGTAAATTTTTAAGTAGTAGAATAATCGTCAAATTAAAACAATTACTAAATACTGCTAATCTTGAATCAGGAAGTTTAGATATTTCCTTCTATCGAGATGATTTAAGAAGGAGAGAAGAGCCAATTGTCCCTGATATTATGGATATGAACTTATCACTAGAAGGTAAGAATGTAGTTTTAATTGATGATGTCATGTTTACTGGTAGGTCTATTCGTTCTGCAATTGATGCTTTAATGGCATTTGGTAGACCAAAATCTGTAGAGCTACTTATTTTAATTGATAGAAGGTTTAGCAGAGACTTGCCGATACAGCCTAATTATGTAGGGAGAACAGTAGATGCAATAGATTCGGAACGAGTAATAGTGGAATGGAACGAGGATGTCGGAAAGGATAGAGTATTAATGGTTAAAAAAGATTAATGAGTAATTTATCAGTTGATCATTTATTAGGAATTAAATATCTTAAAAAATCAGATATAGATTTGATTTTTAAAACTACAGATAATTTCAAAAAGATTATTAATCAACCCATTAAGAAAGTACCATCATTAAGAGATATTACTATTGCAAATCTTTTTTTTGAAAATTCTACCAGGACTAAACTTTCTTTCGAATTAGCTGAGAAAAGACTTTCGGCTGATGTAATTAATTTTTCTTCAGCATCTTCATCTTTAACTAAGGGAGAAACATTATTAGATACGGTAAATAATATATTAGCTATGAAAGTTGATATTGTAGTAATGCGTCATCCTAACCCTGGTGCTGCTGTTTTTCTATCAAGAAATATTGATGCAAAAATTGTAAATGCAGGAGATGGAACTCACGAACATCCCACTCAGGCTTTATTAGATGCTTATTCAATTAGAGAAAAATATGGTGAAGTTTCAGGTAAAAAAATTGTTATAGTTGGGGATATCTTACATTCTAGAGTGGCGCTTTCCAATATTTATTGCTTACAGAAATTGGGTGCTGAGGTTAAAGTTTGCGGACCTTCTTCATTAATGCCCAAGCATCTTCACGAATTAGGCGTTACTCATTTCTCTGATTTAAAAGAGGCTTTAAATTGGTGTGATGTAGCTAATGTATTGAGAATACAGCTAGAAAGACAAGATGTAAATTACTTCCCCTCATTGAGAGAATATGCAATGGTGTATGGTATTAATAAGGTAGTGCTTGAAGGTTTAGAAAAAGAAATAACCATTATGCACCCTGGTCCTATAAATAGAGGAGTTGAACTAAGTTCTGATGTTGCAGACTCCAAACATTCAATCATACTTGATCAAGTAGAAAATGGTGTCGCTATAAGAATGGCAGTATTGTATTTGCTGGCAGGTAGAATTAAAAACTAAGGGTTAAATGAATTTGCAAGCAACAACATTAGTTTTTAAACTTGGAGAAGATAATAATTTTTCTGATTTAAAAATTACTTCCGAAATTAAACACTTTATTGCTGATTTGAGAGGGATTACACCTGATTTAGCTGAAAACATTAAAGATAAATTTACTATATTTGCGAAAAGTATATCAAAAATGAACGGTTCTTTTGTAATTGTATGCGAATTTTCTTTTGAGGAAGAACTAACGATTGTTCCTACTATTCAAGAAGCTTACGATTATATTGAGATGGATGAGATGCAAAGACAATTAGAATTATAAACTAAAATTAAATAATTATGAAGAAAATTTTACTTAGCCTTACTTTAGTATTTGTATTTTTTGGAGCTAATGCTCAATGCATTCCTGATCCTCAATTTACAGCTAATGGTATTTATCCTGATAGCTCTACTTTTAGAGCAGCTAGTGCAATAGTTGGTCAGCCTTACAATCAAGTAATTACTGTTATTACTCCGACTGATACTACTGTAGAACTATTCGGTCAACAAATACCAGTAACTATACAAACAATTGAATTAACTAGCGTTACAGGTCTTCCGGCAAGTTTTTCATATGATTGCGCAGCTCCTAATTGCATTTTTTTAGGTGGCTCTACTTCTTGTGCTGTACTATCATCTCCAAGTCCTACTTCTGCAGAAATTGGTTCTCATCAAATCATAATGAATACTTCTACTTTAGTTGATGCTGGTTTGTTTGGAATTCAAACTCAGGAAGATGTTGTAGATTATTATTATATTGAAGTGACTAATGCTACTTCTGTTATTAATCAATTCAATGACCTTACTTTTGAACTAAAGGATATTTTCCCTAACCCTGTGAATAATAATGCTAAAATTCAATTTATTTTAGGAAATTCAGCTGATATAGTATTTACAATCTTTAATTATTTAGGCGTAAAAATTGAAGAAAGAAATATAGAAGGAAATCGTGGTATAAATGATGTTGAAATTTATGCTAACGATTATGCAAATGGAATGTATTTGTACTCTATTAATGATGGTATGCAAATATTATTTAAAAGAATGATTATTGAAAATTAATGTCATTTAAATTAACTATTTTAGGTTGTAACTCAGCTGTACCTTCAGTAGAAAGACATCCGACCGCTCAATTATTAAATGCAAATGAGCGGTTTTTTTTAATTGATTGTGGAGAGGGTACGCAAGTTAGGTTAAGACAATATCAATTAAATTTTCAAAGAATAAATCATATTTTTATTAGCCATTTGCATGGCGATCATTATTTTGGGCTAATTGGCTTGATTTGTAGTATGCACCTATTAGGCAGAAATAAAGATTTACATATTTATGCTCACCAGCAGTTAAAAGCAATTATTAATTTACAATTATTGGCTTCTAATACTGAACTTAATTATCCTTTATTTTTTCATCCTATTTCTGAAGATAATGATCAGGTACTATATGAAGATGAGAAAATCAGTATTAGTAATGTGATCCTTGACCACACCATTAAGTGTTCAGGTTTTATCTTTAAAGAAAAAAAGAGTAAGAGAAAAATTATTAAAGACAAAATTGAACAATTTAACATTCCATTTGATAAGTATAATGGAATAAAGGAAGGAGCTGATTGGATAGCTGATAGTGGTGAGGTTATTAAGAATAAAGAGATAACTGTAGAAAACACTCCAGTTCATTCTTATGCTTTTTGTACTGATACTATTTACAATGAAGGTCTAATTGAAAAAATTAAGGGAATTGATTTATTGTATCATGAAGCTACTTTTAAAAAAGATTTGGCAGATCGAGCAAAAGAGACAGGACATTCAACAACTTATGAAGCAGCTACAATTGCTAAAAAATCTGCAGTTAAAAACCTATTAATTGGTCATTTTTCAAAAAGGTACAAAAACCTTGATGAGTTGCTTATTGAATCTAAAGTTGAATTTAAGAATACATATTTAGCTAAATCAGGTTTAGTACTTGATTTTGATAATTTTTATAGTTAATTTATTTAGGTATATTTGCCATTTAAATTTCAATATTATGAAAAGAATACTCTTTTTATTTTTCTTGGTTAATTCTTTATTTGTAAAGTCTCAAACTATCATTTCTGAAAGTATTTTGGGTGTAAATTGTCTTCATGATGGGTCTATTTCTTTATCGATTACAAATGTCAATAGCTTAGCATTAAATTGGTTTTTTGATGACAGTGATCTAGGGTTTGTTAGTACAGACTCAATGTCTTCGGTTCAATTTTTAAATTCAAATTTTGATACTTTAATATCATCAGAATGTGGAAGTTACAGGTTAGATTTTAATGGTAATAGTATTTACTATTGGTTACCTTGTCCCTTAGAAATTTTACCGTCTCACAATAATGTCAATTGTTTTGGAGATTCAACCGGAAGGTTAAAAAGAGTTGCTTACTCTGGTACTCCTCCTTATTATTATGAGTGGTTTATGAACGGAAATTTTTACTCCTCTGGATCTACTGATACTTTATTTGATAATCTTTTTGTTGGTTCTTA
The DNA here is from genome assembly GCA_949531795.1 of Cryomorphaceae bacterium. Taxonomy (GTDB): domain Bacteria; phylum Bacteroidota; class Bacteroidia; order Flavobacteriales; family BACL11; genus UWMA-0277. The sequence continues at coordinate 5,566 of CATIQX010000037.1, forward strand.
TAAAGTGATTGCTACAGATTCTGTAGGTTGTACTGACACTCTTTTGGCTAATGTTAGTTCTCCAGAATTATTAATTTTTGATTCATTTTTCACTAGTGATATTAATTGTAGAGGGGTAAATGATGGGAGTATTTCTTATTCAGTTTCTGGAGGAAAAAGATATGTTGATTCAGGGTTTTATAACTATTACTTAATGGACGGTTTAGATACTTTAGCCAAATCTGATACTGAGGGTAGTTCTCTATCCTTTTCTTCAGCATTAAGTCCCTATCAAGTAACTTTTGATAGTTTATTCGCAGGTGAGTATATTCTTTCCGTTGTAGATAGTTTTGGATGTATATTAGATACACTTTTCGAAATTAATGAACCAATTCCTTATCAAGCCTTTGGCTCTACTATAGGTGGTATGTTAGTTTGTGAATCTGATAGTGGGTATTTTAAAATTGATAATGTTGTTGGCGATAGTCTTTTAGGAAGTGGAAATCTTGATTTTAGTTTTTTATATTATCAAGATGATACTATTTATGTAACTTCAGGAGAATACGATATCTATGTTTATGATTCAATATATTCTTGTCTTGATACGGTTTCTATAAAATGTGACGCATTATATGAAATTGAAGTTTACAGATCAATTAATGATGTGATTTGTTTTGGAGATTCGACAGGTAGTATAGTCATTGATTCAATTAGTAAAGGGAACACGCCATATGATATACAGTGGGGTAGTGTCAATAATTCTTCTCTTTCTGCAGGTTCGTATTCAGTACATATTGTTGATTCTATAGGATGCTTGAAAACTGAAGTATTTGTTGTCTCTCAAGCAAATCAAATTAATCCTAATGAATTTATATATCATCCTCTTTGCAATGGAGATGCTAATGGAAGTATTACAATTGAACCTTCTGGAGGTGTAGGCATCTTAAGTTATTACTGGTTAAATGGGACAGGCAACGCTGATTCTTTGTACGGTCTTTCTTCAGGAATTTATACTTTAGTTATTTCAGACTCTTTAACATGTTTAAATTCTTTTGATTTTTTCTTATCTGAGCCTGACTCTTTAATTATTTCTGTTTCTAATTTTCAAGATTCTTTAGCTTGTTATGGTGAGATGACAGCTCTTAATCTTTTTATATCTGGTGGAACTCCACCTTTCTCTATATTATGGAATGATGGGGATACTAATCAACAAAGAATTATAGGAGCAGGAAATTATTCTTGTACTGTGACGGACAATAACGGATGTATTACATCAGAGAGTTTTGTGATATTTGAACCAGATTTATTATCAATAAGTTTAACATATTCAGAAATCTCATGTGATGAAGGAGCTGCTGCTTCTATTGTTATTAACGGGGGTGTAGAGCCCATAGATATAATTTGGAGTACTGGTGAAAATTTAATGTCAATTGACTCCTTATTTGGGATGATTTATTGGGTCGTTGTTATAGATTCATGTGGTAATTCGGCTTCTGATACATTTGAGATTTCTCCTTATGTACTTGAGACATCAGTTTTCTATGATGATTCTATTCGCGTTGGAGAGATCGAAATTGATACTTCTTCCTCTCAAGGTAGTTTTACTTACACATGGGTTGATATTATTGGTAATGTTCTCAGTACTGACTCAATAATATCTAATTTATGTGAGGGTATTTATTTTGTTGTTACTAATGACAATACAACTGATTGTTCAGTAATTGATACAGTTTTAGTAGCTTTTTATCTACCTAATGGAATTGTTAATGAAGCTCTAACAACAGTTTTACCTGATTCAAATTTATGGGGAAATCCACCTTATAGTTATTTTTGGGATAACGGTGAGGTTTTAGCACAGGCTAATATTTGTCCTGGTCCGCATTGGGTTGAGGTGACAGATACTGATGGGTGTTTTGTTCGAGAGGAATTTGATATTGATCCATTGTTAATTACTTTAGATCCTGCTGAGTTTATTATTGAATGTAATTTGGAAAATTTAGATGTAAATATAACTTCTGATGCAACTGGAGGTACGGCACCATATACCTATGATTGGTCAAATGGGAATACAGGAAATTCAATTAATTTGAGTTTAAGCCCAGGTGACTATACTGTGAAAGTGATGGATAAAAATGAATGTGTTGAGGATACTTTTTTTGTGATTGCAACTATAAGTGCTGAGTGCATACCTAATATTTTTACTCCTAATGGCGATAATATAAACGATACTTGGAATCTAGAAAGCACTTTCTTATATAGTGATTCCGAAATAAGGATATATAATAGATATGGTAAGTTGCTATTCAAATCTGTTGGTTACTCTACTCCTTGGGATGGTAAAAACAAAAATGGAAGTGATGTTAATGAAGGGGCATACTTTTATCATATTGAGATTGGGCATGATTTTAATGCGATAAAAGGAAGTGTTACTATAATCCGATAAACGTTTTTATCTCATTTATTTGTAGAGGATCAAACCATGTTGTATTTTTATCTTTTCGGAACCAAGTGAGCTGCCGCTTTGCAAACCTTCTCGTATTTTTTTTAATATTTTCTACTGCTTTTTCAAGAGTACAAACATTATTGAAAAAAGAAAATATTTCTTTGTAGCCAACAGTTTGCAATGCATTTCTATGCTGAAAAGAAATAAGTCCTTCCACTTCTTCAATTAACCCGTTTTCAAGCATTTTATCTATACGAGTATTTATTCTTGTGTATAGTACTGTTCTTTCAGTTGTCAACCCAATTTTAATAATTCCAAAAGGACGGTATTTTGGTTTTGCTGTCTTGTAAGCGGAGAATCTTTTACCTGTAGCTGTAAATACTTCTAATGCTCGTAATAGGCGCTGAGGGTTTTGCTGATCACAAGTAGAGTAAAAGTTAGGGTCTGCTTTTTTAACTTCTTCTTGTAACCAAGCTATTCCTTTTTCTTTTAATTTAAAATTAAGTTTTGTTCTAATCTGATCAGGAATTTCAGGCATTTTGTCAAACCCTTTGCAAATTGCATCAACATATAATCCTGAACCCCCAACAACAATAATAGTATCTTTTGTTTTATGAAGCTCTTTTATTTTAGCAATAGCATTTATTTCAAATTCTCCTGCATTATAATCATCTGTTACAGATAAATTATGAATGAAATGGTGTTTTATTGTTTCTAGTTCTTTATTGTTAGGTGGTGCGGAACCAATTTTTAATTCTTTATAAAATTGCCTTGAGTCGCATGAAATTATTTCAGTATTTAACGCTTTTGCAAGCTCAATACTAAGTGCTGTTTTTCCAATTGCTGTAGGACCAACAATAATAATTATTTTCTTAGTATTCTTCTTCATAATCTTTAAATTCATCAAGATCATCAAAGGCTTCACTGAAAGGATCAAATTCTTTCTCAACTTTAAAGCTAATTTCAGGCGCATTTTCTGGCATTTTACCTACTGATTTAATACATTTTGAAGTAGTTATTTTCTCTTCTGTTATTTCAGTAAGTGTAATCAGGAATCTCCACATTTTCATAAAATCATATACGTAAAGTAATTGAGTGCCTTCAGTTTTTAGAATAGAAGAAAGTATAATATCCGACATTCCAAGCATAGAGTTTTCTTTATCCTCTACACTGAAAAGAGGAATTTCTTGGATTAATTCAAATTCATCATTAGTTATGTAAAAGGAAGCTAGTTCATTTTTATCTAGCTCAAATGCACTGATAATAGCATGGTGTAACTTTTCTAAGTTACTAGCAGAGTTAATTTCAATATCACGAATTACATCTTTTTTATATTCTAAATGTACTTGTATTATGCTTTTCATTTTGTGGGTTGTAAATTTAATTCTTTTGCTTTTTTTATGATAAATGCTAGTGCTTCTTCTTTATCATTTTTAACTGTACCTTCAAGTATTGCATCTTTTATTGCATTTTTTAGAATTCCAATTTCTCGTCCAGCTTCAATGGAAAATAAATCCATTATTTCCTTTCCATCAACAGGAGGCTGGAAGTTTCGTATCTGATCTTTTTCCTCTACTTCTTTTAGTTTCCTTCTCACTAGTTGAAAGTTTTTTAGGTACTTTTGAACTTTCTTTTCATTTTTTGAAGTAATATCTGCATCACACAGTGTCATTAAATCATCTATATCATCTGCTGAATCAAAGAGTAAGCGTCTTATAGCAGAATCGGTAACGATATCTTTTGCTAAAATAATAGGTCTCAAATGAAGAGTTACTAATTTTTGCACGTACTTCATTTTTTCGTTAAGCGGTAGCTTCAATTCTCTAAAAATTTTAGGAACTAGTTTCCCTCCAAAGAATTCATGTGCATGGAAAGTCCATCCGTGTCCTTCCTCATATTTTTTTGTTTGTGGTTTTGCAATATCATGCAGTATTGCTGCCCATCTTAACCAAAGGTTATTGGTGTTTTTGCTAATATTGTCCAAAACTTCAAGGGTGTGATAAAAATTATCTTTGTGCCCGTGCTTTCCTATCAATTCTACTCCTTGCAACTTGCACATTAAAGGAAAGAACTGATGCAATAATTTCGTGTTGAACAGTAATTTAAAGCCGTTTGAAGGAATAGCAGTTAGTATAATTTTATTAAGTTCTTCAGTAATTCTTTCTTGAGAAATTATGCTTAAGCGTTCAGCATTATTTGTAATTGATTTTATTGATTTTTCTTCTATTGAAAAATCCAATTGAGAGGCGAAACGCACTGCTCTCATCATTCTCAATGGATCATCAGAATAAGTAATGTCAGGATTTAACGGAGTGCGAATAATTTTATTTTTTAAATCTTCAGTTCCGTTAAAAGGATCAATTAATGTTCCATAACTATTTGTATTTAGTTGGATTGCCATGGCGTTAATGGTAAAGTCCCTTCTGTTCTGGTCATCCTCTAAAGTGCCATTTTCAACTATTGGTTTGCGGGAATCTGAACGATAAGATTCTTTTCGAGCTCCTACAAATTCATAATCTTCTCCTTTGTAATTAATCATTGCTGTACCAAAGTTTTTAAACACTTTAAAAGTAGCTTTGTTTCCTAATAGTAAACTTACTTTTTCAGCTAGTTTTATTCCGCTTCCAATACATACAAAATCAATGTCAGTTTTCTCTTGTTTTCTGTCTAGTAATAAATCACGTACCCAACCACCAACTACATATGTAGGATAATTTAACTCATCACTTGCAATTTGTATGGTTTTAAAAATCGGGTTATTTAATGCAGAAGCGTAATTCACTATCTAATTTTTGTAATGCTTGTGTCTTCATTTATTATTAGTATAGATGAAGGGGTAGACATTAGTTCATTTTGCCGCAAATTTACGATATAATCAACATTGTTTTTTATTTCCTTTAAAATTTCTGAAAATTGTTTTGGGGCCTTTTCACCACTAATGTTTGCTGAAGTGGAAACAATTGCTTTTCCAAATGAGAAAATAAGTTTTTGACAAAATGTATCTTGAGTAATCCTGATTGCTGCAGAGCCATTTTCTGCTAAAAGGTTTTGGCCTAGTCCTTTGATTTTAGGGTAAATAATAGTAGTTGGGCTTGACGTAATGTCCAAATCAGGAATAGTTTCAGTAATAGATTTAAGTTGTTCTTTACTAGCTACTAATGAAATGAGTGCTTTGCTATCCAATCGTTTTTTAAGTTTAAATATTTTTGCTATTGCATCAGTATTTGTGGCATCACAACCAATTCCCCAAATAGTATCACTAGGGTATAGGATTATTCCTCCCTGTTTTAATGTATCTAAAGCTTTATCTATTTCTGTTTGCATATTTGTTGATTCCATTATTGCAAATCTCTCTTTTTTCTTTAATAGCTAGTGCTAAGATAGAATTGTTAATATTTAATCCTTCCTTTGATGATATCTCATGATGTAAATGATAACAGACTGCTAAGCATTTTAATTTGAGTTTTTGTAAGCCACTATTTATTAACCTAACTGAAAGTTCAGTGTCTTCTTTTCCCCATCCGATCATATCTTCATTGTACCCATTTATTTTAATGAAATCTTGTTTCCAGAAAGAGAAGTTACAGCCTCTTGTTCCTTTCAGGTTTTTATTTATGTTGCTTGAGTATTTAGATAAAAATAAAGAATGTAAACTATTAAATCGATTTGATATTCCAGGACTAAAAACGGAAAAATTAATTATTGAATTTTTTATTGCTTTTTTGGTGGTTGAATCATTTAAAAATATTCTACTTCCATGTATGAAAAAACCTTTTTTAGCTTTTTGAACATGATCCTTAATAAAGTGATTATGAATGATTATATCACCATCAATTTGAATAATATAATCCCCATTAGCTTTAGCAATTGATTTGTTAAGAATACTCGTTTTTTGAAACCCGTCATTTTTTTGCCAAATATGATTTATTCCTGATTTGAACATGATTGAATAGCGTTCAATTAATTTTTTAGTTTCTTCAGATGAGCCATCGTCAGCAATAAGTATTTCATTCGGAAAAACACTTTGTTTAAGTATGCTTAATAATACTAGTTCCAGTGCTTCTGGCCAATTATAAGTAGCAATTACTAAACTAGTTTTCATCTTATAAGTTGGTATATATCTTCATTAAGTTATCGGCTATTTTATCGTCAGTAAATTTTTGTGCGTGTTCTAATCCTTTTATTTTCATTTTTTCTTGTAATTCCTGAGAATTTAGGATTTCAAGAATAGCGTCTTTCATTTGTTTAACAGAAAGCGGATTGATGTATTTTGAAAAAACACCACCTGCTTCAGCAAAGCATCCGTCTTTGGATGTTATAACTGGAGTTCTAGAAAATAAAGCCTCTAAAATAGGTATACCAAAGCCTTCAAATATAGAAGGGTAAATAAGCATTTGTGCATTTTGATAAATAGCGGCCATTTCAGCTAAATTTAAACCAGATAAAAACAGTACTCTATCAAAGAGGTTGTTTTCTGCTATGAATCGTAAGCACTTTATTTTGTAAGCTTTTCCGTTACCAATTACAACTAGTTTTTGGTTAGGGAGTTCTTTCAAAACTTTTAAAATAGTAAGTAAGTTCTTTCGTTCTTCAATGCTACCAACACTAAGCAAGTAATCACTTGGAACACTATATTTTTCTTGTACTGCTTTCTTTGTGTTATCAGCCATTGGATTATGAAAAATAGCATTGCATCCTTGATATATTACTTCAATTTTTTCTTCAGGAATATAAAAGAAATCAATGATATCTTGTTTTGTCTGTTGGCTAATGGCAATTATTTTATCAGCTCTTTGGCAAGCTGATTTGAATTTTTTATAATAGATTTTCCTGTCTATTGTTCCGAATAAATAAGGATATCGAATAAAAATTAAATCGTGAATAGTAACGACTGTTTTGATATTTGTTTTTTCAATTCCTATCGGAATTTCATGTGTTAAACCGTGATAGATATCTATTTTATTGGTGAATAAATCACAGACAATACTTTTGCTTCTCCAATAGGATTTTAAAGCTTTATTAATTAATGATTGTGGAGTACGGACAAATGTGTTAGTCCTATTATCTAAAAAATCTAAACGACTATTTTCTTTTTCTTTTGGGGTGTAAAGGAAGTATTTGTTATCCGTATAAAAATTAGAAAGTACACGAATAGCATCACGAGAATAGTTACCTAGGCCTGTATTGTTTAAAAACGCTCGTTTTGCATCAAATCCTATTCTCATTATACGGCTACATTATATTCTCTAAGTGCATCATTCAATGATGTTTTTTTGTTGGTACTTTCTTTACGCTTACCAATAATAAGCGCACAAGGAACGCCATAATTTCCAGCAGGAAATTCTTTGTTAAATGTGCCAGGAATTACCACTGATCGGCTCGGAATAACTCCTTTGTATTCTATTGGTTTTACTCCGCTGACATCAATAATTTTGGTTGAGGAGGTGAGTACGACATTAGCTCCAAGTACAGCTTCTTTTTCAATTTTCACTCCCTCAACTACTATTGATCTTGAACCTATAAAAGCATCATCTTCAATAATAACGGGAGCTGCTTGTATAGGTTCGAGTACGCCACCAATACCAACACCACCAGAAAGGTGTACATTTTTACCAATTTGAGCACAAGAACCTACAGTTGCCCAAGTATCCACCATAGTGCCACTATCAACATAAGCACCAATATTTACGTAAGAGGGCATCATAATAACACCAGGAGCTAAAAAGGCGCCATAACGAGCTACTGCATGAGGAACAACACGAACACCAAGCTTGGCATAGCCACTTTTAAGTTTCATTTTATCATGAAATTCTAACGGGCCAATTTCTATGGTTTCCATTTTTTGAATAGGAAAATAAAGAATAACAGCTTTTTTCACCCAATCATTAACTTTCCAACCATCATTGGAAGGTTCGGCAGTACGCAAACGCCCTTTATCAATTTCTTCAATAATGGTTCGTATACAATCCTGAGTAGTATTCTCTTTTAGCAAGTCTCGGTTTTCCCAAGCTGCTTCAATAATTTCTTTCCATTGTTTCATAGAGCAAAGATAGTAATAAGTAATTAGTTGTCAATTACTGCTCTCCAGATTTTAAAATTTGGGTAGAAGTTAAGGTGTTTTTTAAGTTACAAAATTTGTGAATTATTTTTAAATAAACTAATAAATAGATTTTTTAACATTTATAAATAATAATTATTTAATGAGAACCTTACTACTCATTCCATTTAGTTGCAAAATGTAAATCCCATTAGCAAAACGCGAAGTGTTAACTTCTAGTAAGTAATTGCTCTTTCTTGATTTATAAATAGTTTTGCCTAAAAGGTTTTTAATCTTTATAATTCCTACTTCGCTACTTTCTATTGTTAATTTGCTACTTGCAGGATTAGGGTAAATGTTTAAGATTGCTTTTCTATTATTGAGTATATTTGTTGGTATTGTTGTTGTGTCATTAAGTAGTGTGTCACTACTAAAATACGCAATACCTCCTGAGAGGTTTCCAAGTATCATTTCAGGTTGATTGTCGTTGTTAATATCTCTTAAAGCAAAAGCACATTTACCGCCATCCCAAATATTATCTACTGTACTATAAACTGGTAGAAACTGCCCACTTAGGTTTCCATCAATGTTAGTGAATTGATAAATTGTTCCTGTAAAACTTCCAACAAAAAGTTGATAAACGCCGCTACTATCAATTAGCTTAGGGCTTGAAAATCCATTGCTTATGTAATTAGTATCTACATCAATTCCTCCCCAGTTTTTAATAATTGTGTCAAATGAAGCAATTGTTGCTGTTCCTGAGTTTGGACAATAGTTTAACGACCCATCTTGTTCTCCAATAATAATATCTAATAAACCATCTCTATCAACATCCACTAATTGAGGTTGAGAAAAATAACCAACATCTATATTGAAGTAGTTTGGTGCAGATATATTGAAATTTCCTAACTGATTATTGAGATAATGTAATTTTCCATCTGCATCTCCTAAAAGCATATCTTTATCTCCATCTGCATCCAAATCACCAAAAGTTGGGCTTATGCTCAGGGCAGGTAATCCTAGTTGTATATTTAAATTTACAGTTGAAATTCCTTGCCAATCTCTATCAATTAATTCATATTTAGGAATTTCCTTAGTTCCTGTATTTTCAAAAAGAGCTAGTGAAGAAATAGGATTGTTGTATGCAACATGGTAGCCATAATTACCGACTACTAAATCCAATAAACTATCATTGTTATAATCATAGAAAGTAGGGAATGCTGATTTTCCTAAATCAATCATTTCGCTTTGCATAAAGTTAGTTTGAACAAAGTTAAAGTCAGGATTATTAGTTTGTCCTCCATTTTCATACAACCAGCAGCCTTCAAAGTTCTCAGAATTATTTTGACTATTTGTACTTACGATTAAATCTTTAATGCCATCATTAGTGACATCTAAATAGTAACTTGCAGGGTAAACATGTATATCTGCTGCAATAGTATTACTATTGTTCTGTGGGAAAACAGAGTCTACACTAACTATCAGTGCATTTTGATTATTACCTCCATTTATTAATAAGTTTAGGTTATTATAACTTACATCGCCTAAAACTAAATCCATATCATTGTCATTGTCAATATCAATAGCTAACAACGTAGAGCCCGCATGTTTTTGCTTTGATTTATCAATATTGGTATTAGCGATAGGTGGGCATATGCAATTAGGACAATTCAAAATATAGGAATTTAACCCTTCATAAAATAGTCCCCAACAACTTTCGGAAAATTCAAAAGCAACTGTATCGCAACTACCTGTTAGTTCCATAGCCATATTTTTGTGATAGCTAACAGTTCCCCCAAGAACTCCAAATGAAAGGACGTCCAAATCTCCATCATAATCAATATCTGCAATAGCCGGGATGTCAACCGGGCTTATATATAGGTTTTGTGGGGCAGGAGAGAGAACTAATGAAGTAACTAGGGTAAAACTTAAATTATTACTTGAGGTATTTTCATAAATTGCCATTCCTGCTGATGAATATGTGTAAATATCATTTTTACCATCGCAGTTATAGTCTGCAAGTAGCATCCAGTCATGTACTTTAGGAAAAGCACTTCTGTATTTCGGAGCGTATATATAATTTCCATTATTATTAATAAAAGGGCTTATTTTATTTCCTGATTTATCAAAAATAACTAAGTCCATAGTGCCATCTAAATTCAAATCAATTTCAGAAAATTGCCCAGCATTAATACCTCCAGAAAAAGCGGAGCTAAAAGAGATTCCGTTTTCACTTATATTGAGGTTTGTATCTCTGTTTAAAACCATTTGTGAAAATGAGGAAGTAAATTTGAAAATGAAAAATAAAAAGATAATATATTTTGAAGTCATGTTAAATTTTTCACAAAAAAACATAATATTTATTGAATAGCATAGCCTGATTAATTATTATCTTATTTGTTCAGATTAAAGTTTCCTATTTAGTAATTGTATTATTTGCTTTGAAAGTTTATATTTGCCGACCTTAAAAAATAAGATTAAAAATAAAGATTATGCAAAATAGAAATTTTATAAAAATTGTCGCAATTGTATTCGCAATAGTTTGTTTGTATCAGCTGTCGTTTACTTGGGTTGCAAATGGAGTAGAAGATGATGCAGTAGCTTATGCTGCTGAGTTTAATGAAGATGAAAGAGAAGTAAAGGAAAAGTTCTATTTGGATTCGATAGGTAGTGAAGAGGTTTACGATATTATATTGACTTCATACACTTATGCTGAATGTCAGCAAAGAGAGATTAATTTAGGGCTTGACCTTAAAGGTGGAATGAATGTTACCTTAGAGGTTATGGTTGTTGATGTGGTAAAAGCACTTTCAAATCAAAATAAAGATGAAATTTTTAATGCAGCAATTGCAAATACTCTAAGAGCACAAGAAGATAGTCAAGATGATTTTGTTACAATTTTTGGAAGAGAATATGAAAAACTAGCACCAGCTGCAAATACTGGTTTGTCAGCTCTTTTCTCTACCCCTGATTTAAGAGATAAGGTACAGTTCTCTTCAACTAATTTAGAGGTCATTGAAGTATTGAAAATTGAAGTTGAGGATGCGATTTCTCGTTCGTTTAATATTTTAAGAAGCAGAATTGACCGTTTTGGAGTAACACAACCAAACATCCAAAGGTTGGAGACCGCAGGAAGAATTTTAGTTGAATTACCTGGAATTAAAGATCCTGAAAGAGCTAGGAAATTATTACAATCTACTGCACAACTAGAATTCTGGGAAACTTACGAATACAGCGAATTATTTCAAGGATTGGAATCCGCTAACGTTTTTTTAAGAGAAACTGTTGAGGCTGTTTCCGTTGAAGAGGACTCATTAGAAGTTGATGCTATTGAGACTATAGAAGAAGAAGTTAAAGACTTAACTGCTAATTTATTAGCTGAAATTGAAGCCGATACTTTATCCGCTGATACTGTTGCTAATAGTTTAAGTTTTGAGGAGTTTGCTAATGAGAATCCTTTATATGCTTTGTTATACCCTAATGTTGATGAGCAAAATCAATTGAATTCGGGCCCTGTTGTTGGTTTCTGTGCCGTAAAAGATACTTCTGCATTAAATTTATATTTAAAAGATGATGCGATTAGAAAATTCTTTCCTGTTGATGTGAAATTTGCTTACACTGTTAAGCCATATGATCCCGACGGAAAATTTGTGCAATTGGTTGCATTGAAGTCTGACAGAAATGGTAAGTCTGCTATGGAAGGTGATGTGGTGACTGATGCTGTTCAGGTGTTTGGTCAATTCGCTTCGTCAGCTGAGGTGTCAATGGAGATGAATGCTGAAGGAGCAAAACAATGGAAAAGATTAACAGCTGAAAATATTAAGAAATCAGTAGCTATTGTTTTAGATGGTTATGTGTATTCTTACCCAACTGTACAGGCTGAGATTGCTGGTGGTCGATCTTCAATTACTGGTAACTTTACAGTCAATGAAGCAAAGGATTTAGCAAATATTTTAAAATCAGGTAAATTACCTGCGCCTGCTCGTATTATTGAAGAGGCTATAGTTGGACCTTCATTAGGTGAAGAAGCAATTAGTTCTGGTTTAACATCATTTATCTTTGCATTACTTTTAGTATTAGCATACATGATATTTTATTACAATGGCGCTGGAATGGCTTCGAACATTGCACTACTAGCAAATATCTTCTTTATATTTGGAGTGCTTTCTTCATTGGGAGCAGTACTTACTTTGCCTGGAATTGCAGGTATTATCCTTACTATCGGTATGTCTGTAGATGCGAATGTGCTAATTTATGAGCGTATTCGTGAGGAGCTTAGAAATGGAAAAGGTTTGCGTTTAGCAATTGAAGATGGTTATAACAATGCTTACAGTTCAATTATTGATGCTAATGTAACTACATTGTTAACTGGTATTATTCTTTATACTTTTGGTACAGGACCAATTAAAGGTTTTGCCACTACTTTAATTATTGGTATTTTAACTTCACTTTTTGCTGCAATATTTATTACTCGTTTAGTAATTTCTTATCGTTTAAATAAAGGTAAAATCATTTCGTTTTCAACCAAACTGACTGAAGGAGCTTTTAAAAATATTGATATTGATTTTATAGGCAAGCGTAAAAGATTTTACATTCTTTCTTCAATAATTGTATTGTTAGGTATTGGTTCTTTAGTTACTAAAGGATTAAATTATGGAGTTGATTTTGTTGGAGGGAGAACTTATGTTGTGCGTTTTGATGATACAGTAAATAATGAAGCGTTAAGGTCTGCATTATCAGACGTGTTTGTTGATGTAAATGGTTTAAATTACACTCCTCAAGTAAAAACTTTTGGTGATGATAATCAGGTGAAAATTACGACTTCATTTATGATTGAAAGTAATGAAATTACTACTGATCTAATTGTTGAGTCAAAATTATCTGAAGGTTTGTCAACTACTGGTTTAGAATATGAAATAATGAGTTCTCAAAAAGTAGGGCCTACTATTGCTGATGATATTAAGGATGCTGCTGTATGGTCAGTATTCTTCTCATTACTAGTAATTTTCTTGTATATTTTAGTTAGGTTTAGAAAATGGCAATTTAGTTTGGGTGCTGTTGTTGCAGTATTTCATGATGTGTTAATTGTACTTTCAATCTTCTCTATATTTTATGGTTTTTTACCTTTCTCATTAGAGATTGACCAAGCATTTATTGCTGCTATTCTGACTATTATCGGTTACTCATTAAATGATACTGTAGTTGTTTTTGATCGTGTAAGAGAGTATATGAACGATAATAAAAAGAAAGGTGTTCACGAGCTAATTAATGGTGCTTTAAATAGCACTTTAAGTAGAACAATAAATACTTCCTTAACTACTTTCTGTGTTCTATTAATTATCTTTATTTTTGGTGGTGAGGTGATTAGAGGATTTATGTTTGCTTTAATGATTGGTGTTATAGTAGGTACTTATTCTTCATTATTTGTTGCTTCTCCTATAATGATGGATACGATTAAAAAGAAAGAAGAAAAACTTAAAAGAAAATAATTAGTTTATAATTTAATTAAAAAGCCCTTTCTTTGAGAGGGCTTTTTTTATTTTTGCAATATGATATTATTTATAGGAGGGCCTGAAATTATTATTGTACTATTATTTGTAGTTATGTTTTTTGGTTCAAAGAAAATACCAGAATTGGCTAAAGGTTTAGGTAGGGCAATGCGTGAAGTGAAGGATGCTTCTAATGATATTAAAAAAGAGATTCGTGATAGCTCTAATAGTATCAAGGATGACCTTGATGTCACAAAATAATAAGACCTATTCAAAATTAGATGTCAATAATTGAAGGTTTATGTTATTGTTAATTTATATATACTATCACTATTTTTTTATGTTTGATAGTATTTGCTATTAATTAAAAGAATGTTAATAAATCTAATTTTCAATTTGATACTTAATTTTTTTTTCCCTATTTTTAGATTATATTTGCCTCATCAAAATCCTAAATACATAAACTAAAATTATGAAATCTAAATTAGAATACATTTGGTTAGACGGCTATTCTCCAACTCAAAATATGAGAAGTAAAACAAAAGTCATTGATGACTTTAATGGTTCTTTAGAGCAATGTCCTGTTTGGGCGTTTGATGGAAGTTCTACTAGACAGGCATTAGGAAACTCCTCTGATTGTTTGCTTAAACCAGTAGCTATTTTTCCTGATCCTGTAAGGATAAATGGTTGGCTGGTTATGACTGAGGTTTTAAATGCTGATGGAACTGCTCATGAGTCAAATGGAAGAGCAAAAATTAATGATAATGATAATGATTTTTGGTTTGGTTTTGAACAAGAATATTTTATTATGGATGTTGACACACAATTGCCTTTAGGATTTCCTTTAGGAGGTTATCCTGGCCCACAAGGGATGTATTATTGTTCTGTAGGTGGTAAAAATACGCACGGAAGAGATTTAGTTGAAGAACATGCTGATTTGTGTATTGATGCAGGAATTAACTTTGAAGGAATTAATCAAGAAGTCGCTTGTGGACAATGGGAATTCCAATTGTTTGCAAAAGGTGCTAAAAAGGCAGGTGATGAACTTTGGATTGCCCGCTATTTATTAGATAGATTAACAGAAGATTATAATTATTATATTGATTATCATCCGAAGCCAATAAAAGGTGATTGGAATGGGTCTGGTATGCATGCCAATTTCTCTAATACTACTTTAAGAGAGTGTGGTTCTAGGCAAATTTACGAGCAAATATGTGAGGCTTTTCGCCCAGTGACTAAAGAGCACATTGAAGTTTATGGTGAGCACAATGATCAAAGATTGACAGGTTTGCATGAAACAGCTTCGATTAACGACTTTACTTACGGAATTTCTGATAGAGGAGCATCAATCAGAATTCCTGTTATTGTAGTAGAAAATGGATGGAAAGGTTGGTTAGAGGATAGAAGACCAGCATCTAATGCGGACCCTTATAAAATTGCAGGCAGAATTGTTAAAACAGTTAAGTCAGCTAAATTATAATCCTATTAACAATAGGCTGCTCATAACCCTAAGCTTCTATTTTTTAAAACTTCATAAATTATTCCTTATTTTAGCGGGAATTTAAACACTACCAAATGAAAAGAATTTTACGCTTATTTGCCATATTTATTTTTCTATTTTCTCTAGCAAGTACTGATATTCATGCTCAGAAAAAGAGTAGAAAAATGATAAAAGCTGACAATGCTTTTAACCTTGAACAATATGTAAAAGCAGCCGAATTATATAAAAAGGCTTACCAAAAAACTAAAATTAGAGCTGTTAAAGCTGAAATTATTTTTAGGCAGGCTGAATGTTATCGTTTATCAGGTAATATTAAGAGGGCTGAAAGTTATTTTAAGAGAGCAATTAAAGCAAAATATCCTGATGTTATTGTGTATTTAAGGTATGCAGATGTTTTAAGAATGCAAGATGATTTATTTGAAGCGAAAATTCAATACGCAAAATACATAGAATTAAATCCTAATGATGTGAATGGTGAAATTGGTTTAAAATCATGTGAATTTGCTTTAAAATGGAAAAACTTACCAACAAGGTATAAGGTTGATTTAATGCCTTTAGTCAATAGTAGAAATAGTGATTATTCACCTGCTTTTGGAAATAGTGAATATACTGAAATGTATTTTACATCTTCTCGTTTAGGAGGTTTTACGGATAAAAAAGATGAAAGAACAGGTGAGCCTTTTACTGATGTTTATCTTTCTAAAATTAATAAAAAAGGAAAATGGAGTGCTCCAATTATAGTAGCTGAGCCAATAAATACTGAAGATAATGAAGGGTCGGTTTTCGTAAATAAGAGGGGTACAGTCATGTATTTGACACAATGCAAGAAAGAAAAGAAAAAAACATTGGGTTGTGGAATTTATGTTTCAAAGCGTAAAGGTAAATTATGGGAGGTTCCTCAATTATTACAAATAAAGGTAGATAGCAATACAACTATTGGACACCCGGCCTTAAGTGAAGATGAAACAATTTTGATTTTCTCATCTGATTTGTCTGGGGGATATGGCGGAAAGGATTTATGGATTTCTGTTAAAGGTAAAAGAAATACATGGAGTGATCCTGTAAATTTAGGGCCAATGGTAAATACACCTGGTGATGAAATGTTTCCCTTTTTACATTCAGACGGAACTATATATTTTTCATCTAATGGACATGTTGGTATAGGTGGTTTGGATATTTATAAAACTTCACAAGATGAAAATGGCGCTTACACTTTGCCTGTAAATTTAAAATTTCCTATCAATTCATCAGCTGATGATTTTAGTATGATTATTGAGAAGAGTGGAGAAAGAGGTTTTTTAACCTCTAACAGAGACGGAGGCAAAGGAGGAGATGATATTTATGAATTTGTGTTAGAAGATTTAGTATTAACTTTAAAGGGAGTTGTAACAGATTCTAAAACTGGAGGAATAATGACTGGAGTTAAAGTACAGTTAATTGGCAGTGATGGTGCAGTTAAAGAAGTAGAAACTGATAACACTGGTGTTTATGAATTTACTTTAATGCCATTAACTTCCTACGAAATTTTAGTTAATACTGAAGGCTACTTAAATAAATCAGTGAATGAAACTACTGTTGGTATTGAAAGTAATAAAGTATTTATCATTGACTTTGTTGTGGATCCTGTAAAGAAAGAAGTTATCTTACCTAGAATTGAATACGACTTTAATAAGTATGAACTAAGACCACAATCAATTGCTGATTTAGATCTTTTGGCAGAAACATTAAAAGATAATTATAATGTTGTTATTGAATTAAAATCACATACTGATTACATAGGTTCTGATGCTCAGAATAATAAACTTTCTCAACAAAGAGCAGATGCTTGTGTAGCTTATTTAATTAGTCAAGGAATTGATTCAGGCCAATTAGTTGCAAGAGGAATGGGGGAAAATGAACCATTTGTAATTGAGAATAAAGATGGCAGACTTAAAGTAGGTGATGTGTTAACCGAAAAGTACATTAAGAAAATTAAGTTTAAAAGGAATAAAGAAAAGGCAAATCAGTATAACAGAAGAACTTCTTTTAAAGTGTTAAGAGAAGATTATGTTCCTGTTGCTACAAAAGATGTAGCTACTGATAAAAAAAAGTAACTAACAGATAAATACTATAAAAGCGTCCTAATTGTTAGGATGCTTTTTTTTACAATTATGGCTACAGATAGATACAATCAAAGAGGTGTTTCTCCTGATAAAGAAGATGTGCACAATGCAATTAAGAATGTAGATAAGGGATTATTTCCCTCTGCATTTTGTAAAATTGTTCCAGACTATTTAACTGGTGATGATGAATACTGCTTAATAATGCATGCTGATGGTGCAGGAACAAAATCATCTTTAGCTTACATGTATTGGAGAGAAACTGGTGATGCTTTAGTCTGGAAAGGAATAGCTCAGGATGCTCTCATAATGAATATTGATGATTTATTATGTGTTGGGTCCGTAGATAATATTATGTTATCTTCTACTATTGGTAGAAATAAATCGATCATAAATGGAGATGTACTTTCAGAAATAATCAATGGAACTGAAGAGCTTTTGGCTGAATACAGAAAATTTGGTGTTAACATTATTTCTACTGGAGGAGAAACAGCGGACGTTGGGGACCTGGTACGTACTATTATTGTTGATTCTACAGTTGTGGCTCGTATGAAAAGATCTGATGTAATTGATAATTCAAAGATAAAAGAAGGAAATGTTATTGTTGGTTTATCCTCTTCAGGAATGGCAAGTTATGAAACAGAATACAATGGAGGTATGGGAAGTAATGGGCTAACTTCTGCACGTCATGATGTTTTTTCAAAAATATTATCAGAAAAATATCCTGAAAGCTATGACCCTTCAGTACCTATGGATTTGGTATATTCAGGAACTAAGAAATTAACAGATTCTGTAGAAGGATCAGATTTAGATGCTGGTAAACTAGTGCTTTCACCAACTAGAACTTATTCTCCAATTATTAAAAAGATATTAGAGAAATACCGTTACGAAATTAATGGAATGGTGCATTGTTCGGGTGGCGCTCAAACCAAGGTATTACACTTTGTGGATAATGTACATGTAATCAAAGATAATATGTTTGAATTGCCAGTTCTTTTTAAATTGATTCAAGATGAATCAGGAACAGATTGGAAAGAAATGTATAAGGTATTTAATATGGGCCATCGTATGGAATTATATGTTCCAAAGGAAATTGCTGATGATATTATTGCTATTTCAGAATCTTTTAATGTAGAAGCTAAGATTATTGGTAGAGTAGAAGCCTTTGAAGGAAAAAAATTAACTATTAATTCCGAATTCGGAACTTTTACATATTAAGATGTTAGATAAATTATCAGCTATTAATGATAGGTATAATGAAGTGGAAAGATTGATTTCTTCTCCTGATGCAATGAGTGATATGAAAATATTTATTCAGTTAAGCAAGGAATATAAAGATCTTGATCCTATTATTAAAGCATATAAAGAGTACAGAGATTTAGTTGGAAATATTGCCGAGGCAAAAGAGATTGTTTCAAATACTGATGACCCTGAAATGAAGGAAATGGCAAAAATGGATTTGGATGAAAATTTGCCTAGGAAAGAACAGATGGATGAGGAAATTAAAGTACTCTTAATTCCTCAAGATCCTGCAGATGCTAAAAATGCTGTAATGGAAATTAGAGCTGGAGCAGGTGGAGATGAAGCTAGTATTTTTGCTGGAGATTTATATAGAATGTATACAGCATTTGCGCAATCAAGAGGTTGGAAAACAGAATTAGTTGATGTTGCTGATGGTACTTCAGGAGGCTATAAAGAGATCATTGTTAATATTTCAGGAGAAGATGTTTATGGTCAAATGAAGTTTGAGAGTGGAGTGCATAGGGTGCAGAGAGTTCCGCAAACAGAAACACAAGGTAGAGTTCATACTTCAGCAGCTACTGTTATAGTGCTTCCTGAGGCTGAGGAATTTGATATAGAATTATTACCATCTGACATACGTAAAGATACTTATTGTTCTTCTGGTCCTGGAGGTCAATCTGTAAACACAACTTATTCGGCAGTTCGTTTAACACATATTCCAACTGGCGTTGTTGCACAATGTCAAGATCAAAAATCACAACTTAAAAATTACGATAAAGCTTTGAAAGTATTACGTTCTCGTATTTATGAAATTGAATTGCAAAAGAAATTGGAAGAAGATGCTAAGCATAGAAAAACTATGGTTTCTTCAGGAGATAGATCAGCTAAAATTAGAACATATAACTACCCGCAAGGTAGGGTTACCGAACATAGAATTGGTCTTACCAAATATAATTTACAGAATGTAATGGGTGGTGATATTCAAGAATTTATTGACGAGTTGCAGTTGGCGGAAAATGCAGAAAAACTAAAAGTGGGTTCCTCAGCAAATGACTAAAAAAGAACTCATAAATCAGATTAAGAAAAAAAAATCATTCTTGTGTATTGGTTTAGATACGGATATTAAAAAAATACCACCTCATTTATTGGAATTGGAAGATCCTGTTTTTGAGTTCAATAAACAAATAATTGATGCTACTAAGGATTTGTGTGTAGCTTATAAGCCTAATATTGCTTTTTACGAAAGTATGGGAGTAAATGGATGGATTTCTCTTCAGAAGACTTTAGATTACATTCCAAATGACATTTTTACTATTGCTGATGCTAAAAGAGGTGATATCGGTAATACATCTACCATGTATGCAAAAGCATTTCTTGAAAATATGAATTTTGATTCTGTAACTGTTACTCCTTATATGGGAGCGGATTCTGTTACTCCATTTTTGGAATTTAAAAATAAGTGGGCTATTGTTTTAGCACTTACTTCCAATAAAGGAGGATTGGATTTTCAAAAAATAGAATGCAAAAAAGGAAGACAATTATTTGAACAAGTATTAGAGACTTCAAAACAATGGGGTACTGATGAAAATATGATGTATGTTGTTGGCGCTACAAGGGCAGTCGAGCTTTTAGAAATAAGATCCATTGTTCCAGATCACTTTTTGTTGGTTCCTGGTATTGGCTCTCAAGGCGGAATCCTTAAGGATGTTGCAAAATATGGACTTAATACGGATTGTGGTTTATTAGTTAATTCTTCTAGAGGAATTATCTATTCTGGAAATGATATCAATTTTGCTTCAAAAGCAAAAGTAGAAGCTAAAAAATTGCAGCAAGAAATGGCTGTTATTTTATCCGAAGCAGGCCTTTAGAATTTTATTATATACACAATATATCCTATCCATTCATGTATAAGGTTTTCCCATTTTTCAAGAGCATAAATATTTGGAAATAACAAATAATCAGCGGATAAAGTAATTTTAGAATCTGTGCAATCAGTTGGATAGCAATCGATATTAAAATTGTTTTTATTGAAACAAAACTTTGCTCTTTTCATATGATCTGCTGAAGTTATAAGTAGTGATTTTTTGCTCATATCAATTCCTTGAAGGTTTCTAGTGTTTTGTGCATTCTCCATAGTATTTCTCGAACTATTCTCTATTATAATGTCCTTGATTTCTATCCCCATGTTTATTAAAAAACTTTTTGACCATTCTGATTCCTTCATTCCATTATTTATGAGCTCTCCATTCCCTCCACTGATTATAATTTTTTCAATTTTACCTAATTTATACAATTCAATAGCTGATATAAGTCGATCACCATTATTTTTAAAATCAATATGTTGTATATCATTGTTATAAGAAGAGTACCCACCTAAAACGATACCATATTTATAATTATGTGTTAGAGATGAAATTGATTTTGGCGGTGTCTCCCAAACTCTAGCAGCTTTATCAGCTATGAATCCATTACTGAAAACCCAAAAAATAATTATTGTATAAATTAGAAGTCTTCTTCTTTTGGTTTTAAAGATGAGTGAACTAGCTAAAAGGATAAAGATCCAGATTATTGGTTTGCTTAAAAAGGCAAGTAGTTTCGAGGCTATAAAAAACATAGATTATTTTTATCTTTCAAAGTTGATTTATTATTGGCTAATATAATAATCAATCTTTAAAAAATGTTTAATTTGCAGCATCATCAAAGGGAAATAATAAATGATAAATTTTTTTAGAAATATTTTTGAAAAAAAGATATTTGGAGTAAGTTCTTGGTGGGGTAATAGACTAGGCATAAAAGCATCATTTATTCGATTATTTTTTATTTATGCGGCTTTCACTAGTACTCTTACTATTTTGATATATTTGTGTATGATTTTCTTATTAAAAGTAAGAAATCATTTTAAGTATAGAAAAAGAAAAAGCGTTTTTGATTTATAATAATTATGGAAAATTTACAAATAAAGCTTACAGTATTACTTTTGCTTATTGAGGTTATCGCTTTTGCTTGGCTAATAAGTGATATTCAAAAGTCAAAGAAGAATCAAAATAAGATTATTGAATTAGAGCATCAGATTTTAAAAGTTGAGGGTTCTATTATGGAACTTGAAAAGACTATTGTCGATAAGATTGATATGCTAATTGATAAATCTAATGACTGAAAGAAAAATCTTAGGTGTTTGTGCTTGGCTTGCTGATAAATTTGGGCTTGATGTTGGTGGTTTAAGAGTTTTATTTGTTGCTGCTGCTATCTTGGGACTCGGTTCTCCAATCTTTGTTTATCTTATTTTGTATTTATTAAAACCTAGTTCATACTAAATGAAGATTATAATTACAGGAAGTAATGGCTTATTGGGGCAAAAACTCTTACACAAGCTAAGACAAGATTCTTCAGTTGAACTAATTGCAACTTCCAATGGTGAAAATAGAGTTTCTGAAAAAAAAGGTTACACTTATTTTAACTTAGATGTCACAAATAATTCTGCAGTTGCTCAGCTTGTTGCAAACGAAAAACCGCAGGTAGTTATTAATACGGCAGCTATGACTAATGTTGATTTGTGTGAGAGTGAAAGAAAGGCTTGTGATGCTTTAAATGTTGATGGAGTAAGGTATTTAGCTGATGCTTGTGATAAAATTGATGCGCATTTAATCCAAATTTCAACTGATTTTATTTTTGATGGAGAGGATGGGCCTTACACTGAGGAAGATGAACCTAATCCACTTTCCTATTATGGGCTGTCTAAATTAAAATCGGAACAATTATTACAGGCCCATAGTGTAAAATGGACAGTTCTAAGAACAATAATTGTTTTTGGGGTTGCAGAAAAATTAAGCAAAGGAAACATTGTGATTTGGGCTAAGGGTGCTTTGGAAAAAGGAGATTCTCTTAATATTATTGATGACCAATTTCGTGCTCCAACTTTAGCGGAGGACTTGGCAGATATTTGTATTTTAGCAGCTAAGAAAAAAGCATTTGGTATTTTTAATGCTTCAGGAAAAGACATTATGAGTATTTATGAAATAGTAGAGAGGATTGCTAAATACTATGGAAAATCAACAGAAAATTTAAATAAAATAAGTACGGAAACACTTAAGCAGAAAGCGGGAAGACCTCCTAAAACAGGTTTTATTCTTGATAAATCCAGAAATGAATTAGGTTATAACCCTCATTCTTTCGAAGAGTGTTTATCTATAATAGATCAACAATTAAAAACAATATATTAACAATCATATGAAAAACAAATTATCACTTTTCACCGTTATGCTTATTTCTGCTATCTCAGCAAAAGCAGCTACATTAAGCGAAACAATTGATAGCTTTTTTAAGCCCATAGTAGATAACTATTTAGTTCCTGTTATTTTTTGGGATCCTATTAAAGCAATGGGCTTTGATGTGGGAGCGGATGTTCCTATTGTAGTAGTATGGTTAGTCTTTGGTGCAGTTTATTTTACTTTTAGAATGAATTTTATTAACTTTAGAGGTTTTAAACACGCTATAGGTTTAGTCAAAGGAGATTATGATGATCCTAATGACAAAGGTGAGGTTTCTCACTTTCAGGCATTAACAACGGCACTTTCAGCAACAGTTGGTTTAGGAAATATAGCTGGTGTTGCAATTGCAATTTCTATTGGTGGTCCGGGAGCAACTTTCTGGATGATAGCAGCCGGTCTTCTTGGTATGTCTGCAAAATTTGTAGAGTGTACCTTAGGGGTAAAATATCGTAAGCTAGATGAAAATGGTGAAGTTTCTGGAGGTCCTATGTATTATTTGCGTGATGGTTTAGCTAAGTATAACATGGCAGGCTTTGGTAAAGTCTTGGCTGTTTTATTTGCAATACTTTGTATTGGAGGTTCTTTTGGAGGAGGAAATATGTTTCAAGCCAATCAGGCTTATGCCCAAATAGCAGGCCAGTTTCCAGCCTTGGCGGGTAATGGACCATTGTTTGGTTTAATATTAGCTATTTTGGTAGGAACGGTAATTATTGGGGGTATAAAATCTATTGCTAATGTTACTGAAAAAATAGTTCCATTTATGGCTGCTTTATATGTAGGTACGGCACTAATTATTATACTACTTAATATTACAGAAATTGGAAATGTATTTGCTTTAATATTTAAAGGTGCTTTTGCTCCTGCTGCTGGTCTTGGTGGAATAATTGGAGTGCTTATTCAAGGATTTAGAAGAGCAGCCTTTTCTAATGAAGCGGGTGTTGGTTCTGCTTCTATAGCACATGCTGCAGCTAAAACAAATGAACCAGTATCTGAGGGGATTGTTGCTCTATTAGAACCTTTTATCGATACAGTTGTAATTTGTACTATGACAGCATTGGTGCTTATTATTACAGGTTATCATGATGTACAAGGAGTGGAAGGTGCTCAAATGACTTCTCAAGCTTTTGGATCTGTATTTTCTTGGTTTCCTTATTTGCTAGTGATAGCTATTTTCTTATTTGCTTTTTCTACTATGATATCTTGGTCTTATTACGGACTTAAAGCATGGACATTTCTATTTGGAAAAAGTAAGGTTTCTGAATATTCATATAAGTTATTATTCCTTATTTTTATTGTAATAGGTTCTTCCGTAAAGTTAGGAGCAGTACTTGATTTTTCGGATATGATGATTCTAGCAATGGCCTTTCCAAATATTATTGGTTTGCTTATTTTATCCAAAGAGGTTAGAGTTGATTTAGATGATTATTATAGTAGATTAAAATCTGGCGTTATTAAGAGATTTAAATAGACTAGAGCTACAGATATTCATGATTACTCAAAAAATACAAACGGCAATTAGGGAAGTTCCTGATTTTCCAAAACCAGGCATTAATTTTAAGGATATAACCACTCTTTTATTAGATCCTATTTTATCTAATGAAATTGTTGATTCCTTTATCGAGCGTTTAAAAGGAAAGCAGGTTGATGCTATTGTTGGGGTGGAAAGTAGAGGGTTCTTATTTGGTTTCTTTCTTGCCAATAAAATGGGGATTCCTTTTGTTCCTATAAGAAAAGTAGGAAAGCTGCCTGGTGAAACTTTAAAGTTTAAGTACGATTTGGAGTATGGATCAGCTGAAGTTGAAATCCATAAATCAGATATAAAAAAAAGCTGGAATGTTGTGGTGCATGATGATCTATTAGCTACTGGCGGAACTGCCTGTGCTGCATCACAGCTGATTCAAAAGTTAGGAGCCAATGTGGTTGCTTTTGCTTTTGTAATTAGTTTAGATTATCTTAAGGGTAATGAGAGATTAGAAAAATATTCGAAAGAAATAATTAGTTTAAAAAAATATTAGATGGATTTTACAATTAATGAAAACCAAAAAATGATTGCTGATATGATTCAGCAGTTTGGTAAACAAAATATAACTCCTTTTGTGCGTGATTGGGATGATAATCAAACTTTTCCAGTTGAAGTATTTAAAAAATTAGGTGAGCTCGGATTGATGGGTGTTTTGGTTCCTACTGAATATGGTGGATCAGGATTTTCCTATACTGAATATGTAACTGCTATTGAGCAGTTATCTATTTTAGATCCTTCTGTTGGACTTTCTATGGCTGCTCATAATTCTTTGTGTACGGGTCATATTTTGCAATTTGGAAATGAGGATCAAAAGAAAAAATGGTTGCCTAAATTAGCTTCAGCTGAGTGGATTGGTGCTTGGGGCTTAACTGAGCATAATACTGGATCTGATGCAGGAGGTATGTCAACTACTGCAGTGAAGGATGGTGATGAGTGGGTATTGAATGGAGCTAAAAACTTTATTACTCATGCTATTTCAGGTGATGTGGCTGTAGTTATTGTTCGTACGGGAGAAAAAGGAGATTCTCGTGGAATGACTGCTTTTGTTGTAGAGAAAGGAACTCCAGGATTTACTTCTGGAAAGAAGGAAGATAAATTGGGTATGCGAGCTTCTGAAACAGCAGAACTTGTTTTTGATAATTGCCGAGTTCCAGACGAAAATATATTAGGAAATATCGGTGGCGGATTTGTTCAAGCTATGAAAGTATTGGACGGTGGTAGAATATCAATTGGAGCATTAAGTTTAGGTATTGCAAAAGGAGCATATTTTTCAGCAAAGGAGTATGCTAAAGAGCGTGAACAATTCGGTAAACCAATTGCCCATTTCCAAGCAATTGCCTTTAAGTTAGCAGATATGGCAACTGAAATTGAAGCTTCAGAGTTACTTATTTATAGTGCTGCTGATAAAAAGAATAAAGGTGAGCGCATGACTTTAGAAGGGGCTATGGCAAAGTATTATTCGTCAGAAGTAGCTGTGAAAGTCGCTAATGATGCTGTTCAAGTGCTTGGAGGGTATGGTTATACTAAGGACTTTCCAGTTGAGCGTTTTTATCGTGATGCTAAGCTGTGTACTATTGGAGAGGGAACCTCAGAAATACAAAAGTTAGTAATTGCAAAACAAATTATAGGATAATGTTTGTTAGTTGCAAAGATATTTATATTTTTGCAGCCCAAATTTAAAAACAAATATGCTAGTAA